>DAOUZG010000083.1 GCA_030665705.1 Deltaproteobacteria bacterium
GCGCGCACGGCGAATCGACCCTGGGGATCAGCTCTCGATGATCTCCAGGATGTAGCGCTTGTTCTCCTTGCCGCTGGCCGCAGCGAGAAGCGTTCGGATCGCGGAGGCGTGCGAGCCCCCCTTTCCGATGACCTTCCCGAGATCTTCTTTCGCAACCTTCAGCTCAAGCACGTGGGCGTGATTCCCGCTGACCTCGGAAATCTCCACTGCCTCCGGTCGATCGACGAGCGCCTTCACAATCATCTCCACCAGCTCTCTCATCGCTAACTCCCGATTCCGCAACGCATTGCAGCACCATTGCCCCGGCTTCGCTCGCTCTACTCGCCCCTGACGCTTCCACTGCCGGGGCAATTTTCGAGTGTCTCACCCCTCCGGCCTGGGGTCAACGCCCCCTCTCCGGGATCCACAATCTGGGGCGGTTTCCGCTCGCTCGGGTCAGGGGGCGCCTTTAGGAGGTGGACTTGTGGGTTAGGCCCATCTCGTCCAGGTAGCGGACCACGTAGCGTCCCACGACGTCCACTTCTACGTTGATCCGGTCGCCCACCTGTCGCTCGCCCAGGTTCGTGACATTGAGCGTGTGAGGGATCAACGCCACAGAGAACCACTCCCGCTCGCTCTCGACCACGGTGAGAGAGACGCCGTCCAGCGCCACCGAGCCCTTGGAAACGATGAACCGAGCAATTTCCGGCGAGCACGTGATCTCCACCCGAACGTCGTCTCCTTCCCGATGAACGCTCCGCACGCGGCCGGTCCCATCGATGTGTCCCAGAACGAAGTGTCCACCGAGACGGTCATCCGCGCGCAGGGATCGCTCGAGGTTGATCGAGTGCCCCACCTCTCGATCCGACAGGGCGGTCCGCTGCCAGGTCTCGGGGATCGCCTGAAACCGAAGGGCGGTATCCGTGCATCCGGTGACCGTGAGACAGCACCCGTCCAGGGCAATGCTGTCGCCTTCCTTGGAGTCCCGGGCGATCTCGTGACCGACGTCGATCTCGAGCTCGTAGAGGTTTCCGGCCTGCTCCACACGAACGAGGCGACCCATGGCCTCGACGATGCCCGTGAACATCTCGTCCTCCTCAGGGTTGCTTGTATCGGAAGTTATGCTCCGCGTCGATGTAGCGGACCGTCATGCTTTGACTCCGCATGACGACGGACTGGGTGAGCGCGCCCTGCGCCCGGAAGCGGACCCCGTTGAGGAAATCGCCTCGCGTCACGCCGGTGGCGGCAAACATCACCCCGCCCGAAACCAGCTCGTCCAGCGTGAGCCTGGCCCCGACGTCGCGAATCCCCATTTCGCGGGCACGCTCCACCTCTCTCTCGTTTCGGGGCTGGAGCCGCGCCTGCATGTCTCCGCTGAAGCAGCGGATTGCCGCGGCGGCGATCACCCCTTCAGCAGCCCCACCGATCCCCATCAGGACATCCACCGATCGGTCGCGGCTACACGTGGCGATGGCGGCAGAGACGTCGCCGTCCTTGATCAGCTTGATGCGCGCACCGACCCGCCGAACCTCATCGACCAGCTTTTCGTGACGCGGGCGATCCAGAATGACCACTGTCAGGTTTTCGACCGGGACCCGCTTAGCTTCCGAGATCGCCTCGAGATTTTCGGAAGGAGAGCGATCGATGTCGATGGCTCCGCGCGCCTCGGGCCCCACGGCGATCTTGTCCATGCAGGTGTCCGGGGCCCGCAGAAACCCCCCTTCTTCCGATGCCGCAATCACGCTGAGCGCATTCGGGCCGCCGCTGGCACAGATCGTGGTTCCCTCGAGGGGATCGACCGCGACCTCGACCCGGGGTCCCGTTCCGGTTCCGACGCGCTCTCCGACGTACAGCATCGGGGCGTCGTCGCGCTCTCCCTCGCCGATCACCACGACCGCGTCCATGTCGATCTGATTGAGAGCGGTCCGCATCGCGTCCACGGCAAGCTGGTCCGCCATCCGCTCATCTCCCCGACCCATTGCGCGTGCCGAGGCGAGAGCGGCCGCCTCGGTTGTCCGTACCAGGTCGAGCGCCAGGTTCCGATCCATGGGTTCCCCCTCGTCTCTCCGGCCCGGTTCTGCTAGTTCGCGCCCAACCGCCGCTCGATCTGACGGAATAGCTCGTCGCGCACCTTCCCGTAGTCTGCCGGAAGCTCGATCGGCGCGTTCCCGCGGGTCGAGCGGATCCCTTCGAGCTGCTCACTGTGGTAGCGCACTTTGAAGTCGGTGAACTTCAGCCCGTGGGCGGTGGAGATCACGACCGTCCGATGCTCCGGCCGGATGAGCCCACGCGCCACCAGCTTCAGGAGCACCGCCAGAGCGACTCCCGTGTGCGGGCAGGTGAAGAGCCCCGTTCGGTCCGCCTGCGCCACCGCATCGGCCAACTCCTGTTCCGAGGCCTGCTCCACGATTCCATCGAAGCGCCGAAGCGTATCGACGGCTTTGTCGATGGAGACCGGGTTCCCGATCTGGATCGCGCTGGCGAGGGTGGGCTGAGCTCGAACGGGCTCGAAGGTTTCGAACCCGGACTGGTAGCTCCGATAGAGCGGGTTCGCGTGCTCGGCCTGTGCGCAGGCGATCCGGGGAAGTCGATCGATGATCCCGAGCTCCAGGAAGTCGAGAAGTCCCTTCCCGAGGGCCGAAACGTTTCCCAGGTTCCCACCCGGGATGATGATCCAGTCGGGCACCTTCCAGTCGAACTGCTGGAGGATCTCCATCCCCACCGTCTTCTGACCTTCGATCCGGAGCGAGTTCATGGAGTTCGCGAGGTAGATACCGTCCCGCTCCGCGATCTCCTGCACGATCTCCATGCACCCATCGAAATCCGTCTCCAGCGACAGCGTGATCGCCCCGTGGGCCAGGGGCTGTACGAGCTGCGGGATCGAGATCTTGCCCTTGGGGAGTAGAACCACGGCAGGGATGCCCGCGTACGCCGCGTAGGCGGCGAGCGCCGCAGAGGTATCTCCGGTGGAGGCGCACGCCACAGCAGGAACCTCGACCCCGTCGTGGATCATCTGGTTCACCACGGAAACAAGCACCGTCATCCCGAGGTCTTTAAAGCTACCCGTGTGCGTGTTGCCACAGAGCTTGAGCCAGAGATCCTCCAGCCCGATCTCCTCCCCGAGACGGCGAGCCCAGAAGAGGTTGGTATTCCCCTCGTACATGGACACGACCTGTTCATCCCCCACCACCGGACAGACCAGCTCGCGTTTGCCCCAGACCCCACTCCCGTAGGGCCAGACCGTGGTGTGCATCCGGTCGTCGAACAGATTCTTCCACTCCCGGGGCGGTGTCTTCTTGAGGCGCTCCATGTCGTGCTGCACGGTCAGGAGCCCCTCACACCGAGGGCACCGGTAGATGATCTCGGTGAGGGCCCACCGTCCGGAGCACCCGCGGAAACACTCAAACCAGGCCCGGTAGCCCTTAAAGCCCTCCCGATCCGGCATGTTCAGATCTCCCGTTCGATTCGGATCAGCTGAGTCGGGCCGGTGACGTCCCCCAGGGAGTCGATCTCTCGAAGCGCCGCCCGAAGTGCCTCGTCCTTGGCGACGTGCGTCGTCAGCACCACCGGCACCGCCTGCGAGACGCTTCGCCCGAGCTGCAGGACCGACTCAATGCTGATCCCCCGGGCACCCAGCGCCCCGGTAATTCGGGAGAGAACTCCCGGACGATCCAAGGCCGTCACACGGACATAGTAATGCCCTTCCAGGTCCTCGACCCGCCGAACGCTCACGGGCCGCAAACGAGGCGTGCCGAGCGGCGGGACCCGCCCCGTCGCACCCGTTCGGAGGCTTCGCGCCAACTCCATCACGTCCGCCACCACGGCACTGGCCGTGGGGAGCGCACCTGCTCCCGCCCCGTAGTAGAGAGTCGGTCCCGACATCCGGCCGCGGATCTCGACCGCGTTCATCGATCCCGTCACGCGCCCGAGGACGCTCTCCCCAGGAATCATGGTGGGGTGCACGTGCGCCTCGACCGCTCCGTCCTGTGACTTGGCAATCGCGAGAAGCTTGACCCGAAAGCCGAAGCGGCGCGCGTACTCGATGTCCACCGGCGTGATCCGCTCGATCCCCTCGGTGTGGATCGCCTCTGGACCGACCTCCACACCGAACGCGAGGCCGACGAGGATTGCGAGCTTGTGGGCGGAGTCGGTGCCGTCCACATCGAACGTGGGATCGGGCTCCGCGTACCCCTGATCCTGCGCCCGCTTCAGGCAAGCCTCGTAGGGCTCCCCGCCCTCCTCCATCTCCGTCAGGATGAAGTTGCACGTCCCGTTGACGATCCCCCAGACCGACTCGATGCGGTCGGCGCACAGCCCCTCGCGCAGCGCGCGGAGGACCGGAATCGTCCCGCCCACGCTCGCTTCGAACGCGATCTCGGTCCCTCGCTCCTCGGCCGCTCGAAAGACCTCACGGCCGTGATGCGCCAGCAGCGCCTTGTTCGCCGTCACCAGCGGCTTACCGGCCTCGATTGCACCGAGCACGATCGACCGCGCGACCCCTCTCCCGCCCACGAGTTCAATGACCACGTCGACACCGGTGTCGCCTGTCACGTCCTGCCACGCGGTGGAGAGCTCGATCCCCTCGAGCGGGACGCTGCGATCCCTCACGAGATCGATGTCGGCGATCCGGACGAGCCGGAGCGCAAAGCCGAGCCGCTCAGCGATGCTCTCCCCGTGCTCGCGCAGGAGTTGTACGACCCCGGTGCCGATGGTTCCGAGCCCTACGAGTCCGAGACGCACGTCCGATTCAGCCACGGCGCAGGACCTTCCGGATCCCACGCACCGCCTGGCGGATTCGGAGCGTGTTTTCCACGAGCGCGAAACGAATGTACCCCTCACCGGACGGGCCGAAGCCCACCCCCGGGGAGACGGCGACCTTGCCCTCCTCCAGGAGCAGCTCCGAGAACTTGAACGAACCCATGTCGCGGAAGGCCTCCGGGATCTCCGCCCACACGAACATCGTCGCGAGAGGCTTGTCTATCTTCCACATGGGACCCGGCGCCGCCAACCCGTCGATGAGGGCGTCCCGCCTCTCCCGGTAGATCCGCACGGTTTCGTCAACGCAATCCTGTGGCCCATCGAGCGCCACGATCGCTGCGATCTGGATCGGCTGGAAGGTTCCATAGTCCACGTAGCTCTTGACCCGTGCGAGGGCCCGGATCATGTCGGGGTTTCCGGCCGCAAATCCTACGCGCCAACCCGCCATAGAGTGCGACTTGGAGAGCGATGTGAACTCGATCGCGACCTCCCGGGCACCCGGGACCTGCAGCACGCTCGGAGGCGTGTAACCGTCGTAACAGATCTCCGCATATGCAAAGTCGTGCACGAGGAGCACCTCCTGCTCCCGGCAGAACTCCACGAGCCGCGTCAGGAACGGCAGGTCCACGCTAGCCGTCGTGGGGTTGTGCGGAAAGGAAGCAATGAGGAGGCGCGGCCGGGGCCACGTGTGCTCAGCCGTCTCGCGGAGGCGGTCGATGAGCTGCTCGATCGGGAAGATGGGGACGAGCGCCAGATCGCCCCCGGCGATCACGGCCGAGAAGCTGTGGATGCCGAAGCACGGCTCGGGACAGATCACCGTATCGCCGTGCGAGACCGCTGCCAGAACGAAGTGGGAGAGCCCCTCCTTGCAGCCGATCGTGGAGAGGATCTCGGTCTCTGGGTCAAGCTCGATGTCGTATCGGCGTCGATACCAGCGCGCCATGGCCCGGCGCAGGTTGGGGATGCCGCGCGAGGCCGAGTAGCGGTGATTACGGGGATCCCGAGCCGACTCGACGAGCTTGTCGACGATGTGCGGCGGCGTCGGTAGGTCCGGGTTCCCGAAGCCGAGGTCGACCACGTCCTCGCCCTTGCGGCGCGCTTCCATCTTGAGTTGGTTGACCACGCTCAGCGTGTAAGGGGGCAATCGGTCGATCTTCTCGAACCGCGGCATCACGCTCCCTCCGGTCGGCGCAGCACGCCCAGCGCCTCATCCGCCCGGAACGAGCTACGAACGAGCGGGCCGCTCGCCACGTGCGAGAACCCGAGCGCCTGCGCCTCCTCTCGAAGATCCTCGAACTCCTCCGGGTCCAGGTATCGTTCCACCGGAACGTGTCGGAGCGTAGGCCGCAGATACTGTCCCAGCGTCACGGCATCCACCCCGGACGAGCGCAGATTGCACAGCACTTGAACCACCTCGCTCCGCTCCTCTCCCAGCCCCAGCATCAGACCCGATTTGGTCAACATGCCCGGATGTCGCCGCTTCACCACCTCGAGCAGCTCCACCGAGCGGCGAAACACGGCCCCGGGGCGAACACGACGGTAGAGCCGAGGCACGGTCTCGACGTTGTGGTTGTAGACGTCGGGGCGCGCATCGGCGACCCGGCCGATGCAGGTCGCGTCACCGCGGAAGTCGGGCGTCAGGACCTCTAGAGTAGTCTGCGGAGCCCGCTCACGCACCGCCCGGACCGCACCGGCGAACTGGACCGAACCCTGATCGGGGAGGTCGTCGCGGTTCACGCTCGTGAGAACCACGTGCGCGAGCCGGAGCGCAGCCACCGCCTCCGCCACCCGGCCCGGCTCGTCGGGATCCGGGGGTTCCGGTCGCCCCGTCCTTACGTTGCAGAACCGACACGCGCGCGTACAGACGTCGCCGAGCAGCATGAACGTGACCGTCGCCCGGCCGAAGCACCGCGCCAGGTTCGGGCACCGAGCCTCCTCGCAGACCGAGTGGAGTTCCAGACCCCGAAGGAGGCGTTGCATGCGGACCACGGCTGGCGTGACCCGGCTCTCGGGACGGCAGTGAGTGGGGAGTCGAGCCGACGCTCGGCGCCTCGAAAGAGTTTCAAACTGCAACTGCGATGACCCCATCGAAGTGCGCGAGGATATTAGAGAAATCAAAGCCGCGCAAACGGATTAGGCCACCCCGGCGAGCTCCAACCGCGCTCCCCAACGCCGCTCGATCGCCTGGAGAAGGAGTGGGTGCCCCCGTAGCCCGGGATCGTGCTCCACGAGCTTCCGCGCCGCCTCCCGGATCGGAGGCACGAGCACCCCGTGGCGCACCAGGTCCGCGAGCCGCAATTCTGGGAGGTGTCCGGCCTGACGCGTGCCGAGCCACTCCCCCGGGCCCCGAATTCGCAGGTCCTCCTCCGCAATGTCGAAGCCGCTCGCGCTCCCCTCGAGCGCCGCGAGCCTTCGAGCCGCGTCCTCCGTCCGTGCCTCCCCGATCAGGAAGGCCCGGCCCGGACGCTCGCCCCGACCGACCCGGCCCCGAAGCTGGTGGAGCTGCGCGAGCCCGAACCGCTCCGCGTGCTGGACCACCATGAGCGTCGCGTTCGCAACGTCGACGCCGACCTCCACCACCGTGGTTGTCACGAGAAGCCCGATCTCTCCCGATGTGAAGGTCGACATCACCCGCGAGCGCTCCCGGGCATCGAGTCGACCGTGCAGCAATCCGATCTGGACCTGGGGGAGCGCTCGACGGAGGCGCTCTTACCCGCGCGTCGAATCGAGGAGGTCCTGCTTCTAGGATTCCTCCACCAGTGGATAGACCTCGTAGACCTGCTCACCCCGGTCGAGCGTGTTTCGGATCTCCTCG
>DAOUZG010000166.1 GCA_030665705.1 Deltaproteobacteria bacterium
GGCACCGCCGGCTGCCCGTCTTCTCGGTCCAGTACCATCCGGAGGCCTCGCCTGGCCCCCATGACGCTTCCGGCCTCTTCACCCGGTTCCGGGCGCTGATCGAGGAGAGTCGTGCCTAGGCGCACCGAGCTGCGCAAGGTGCTTCTGATCGGTGCGGGCCCCATCGTGATCGGTCAGGCATGCGAATTCGACTACTCCGGAACCCAGGCCTGCAAAGCCCTCATGGAGGAGGGGGTCGAGGTGGTGCTCGTCAACTCCAATCCGGCCACGATCATGACCGATCCCGAGTTCGCGCTCCGGACGTACATCGAGCCCCTCACCGTCGATACGGTGAGCGCGATCCTGGAGCGTGAGCGGCCCGATGCGGTTCTGCCGACCGTCGGGGGACAGACCGCGCTCAACCTGGCCGTAGAGCTCGCGGAGAGCGGAGTTCTCGACCGCCTCGGCATCGAGCTGATCGGCGCGAAGATCGACGCCATCTTGATGGCGGAGGATCGCTCTCGATTCCGCCAGGCGATGGAGGAGAGCGGGCTTGCCGTTCCGGAATCCGTCTACGTGAGAAGCGGGAGTGAGGGCCGTGGCGCGCTCCAGACGGTGGGTCTTCCCGCGATCCTGCGGCCGAGCTTCACGCTCGGCGGCTCCGGTGGCAGCGTGGCCGAGACCGAGGAGGAGTTCTTCCAGCTGCTCGAGAGGGGACTGTGGGTCTCCCCCCGATCCGAGGTGCTGGTGGAGCAATCGGTGCTCGGGTGGAAGGAGTTCGAGCTCGAGGTGATGCGAGATGGCGCCGACAACGTCGTCATCATCTGTTCCATCGAGAATCTCGATCCGATGGGGATCCATACGGGTGACTCGATCACGATCGCGCCGGCCCAGACCCTGACCGACAAGGAGTATCAGCGGATGCGCGACGCCGCGATCGTCGTGATCCGTAGGGTCGGTGTCGACACCGGCGGTTCGAACATCCAGTTCGCGGTCCACCCCGAGACTGGGGAGATGGTCGTGATCGAGATGAACCCGCGGGTTTCGAGGAGCTCGGCACTGGCGAGCAAGGCCACCGGCTTCCCAATCGCGAAGATCGCCGCGAAGCTCGCGCTCGGGTACACGCTCGATGAGATCCCCAACGACATCACTCGCGAGACCCCCGCCAGCTTCGAGCCGACCATCGACTACGTCGTGACCAAGATTCCTCGCTTCGCGTTCGAGAAGTTCCCGGCGGCCGACACCCGACTGGGCGTCCAGATGAAGTCCGTCGGAGAGGTGATGGCCATTGGACGCACGTTCCGGGAGTCGCTGCAGAAGGGGATCCGCTCGCTCGAGATCGATCGTTACGGTCTGCAATCGGTCGAGCTTCCCGATGCCGAGCTGCGGGACCGCCTCGAGACTGCGCGCCCCGGAAGGCTCTGGGCGGTGGCCGAGGCGCTTCGACGGGGGTGGAGTCTGGAGGAGGTGCAGAAGCCGAGCCGGATCGATCCGTGGTTTCTCTTTCACATCCGCGAGATCGTTCGGGAGGAGGAACGGTTCCGAAGCGGTGGTGACCTGCGACGGGCGAAGCGGGAGGGGTTTTCCGACCGCCGGCTTGCCGAGCTCAGGGGCTGCCGGGAGGAGGAAATCCGAGAGCGCCGAAGGGAGTTGGGTCTCACCCCGGTGTTCAAGCGCGTCGACACGTGCGGGGCCGAGTTCGAGGCGTACACGCCCTATCTCTACTCCACCTACGAGGAGGAGTGCGAGGCCGACCCAACCGACCGGCCGAAGGTCGTCATTCTCGGCGGGGGACCGAACCGGATCGGACAGGGGATTGAGTTCGACTACTGCTGTGTCCACGGAGCCTTCGCGCTGGCAGAGGAGGGCTTCGAGACGATCATGGTCAACTGCAACCCGGAGACGGTCTCCACCGACTACGACACGTCGGACCGCCTCTACTTCGAGCCCCTGACCTTGGAGGACGTGCTCGCGATCGTGGCGCGCGAGAAACCGGTGGGCGTGATCGTTCAGTTCGGGGGGCAGACGCCGCTCCACCTCGCGGTTCCGCTGGAGCGCGAGCAGGTTCCCATTCTCGGCACGTCACCCGATGCGATCGATCGGGCCGAGGACCGCGAGCGGTTTTCGGATCTCCTGCACAAGCTCGATCTCCGCCAGCCCCCGAACGGGACGGCGCGGAGCGCCGAGGAGGCCAAGCGGCTCGCGCGCAGCCTCGGCTACCCGATACTCGTTCGACCCTCCTACGTCCTGGGCGGACGGGCCATGCAGATCGTCCACGATGAGGCCGAGCTCGATACCTACATGCGGCGTGCGGTTCGGGTCAGTCCGGAGTTCCCGGTCCTCGTCGATCGCTTTCTGCCGAACGCGATCGAGGTGGATGTCGACGCGGTAGCTGATGGTCGGGTCGCCGTGGTGGGGGGCATCATGGAGCACATCGAGGAGGCGGGGATCCACTCGGGGGACTCGGCCTGCTCGCTGCCGCCGTGGAGTCTCTCCTCGAAGGTGGTCGGGGAGATCCGCGAGGCAACGCACGCACTCGCGCTCGAGCTCGGCGTGCGCGGATTGATGAACGTGCAGTACGCGGTCGTCGACGAGAAAGTCTACGTGCTCGAGGTCAACCCGCGCGCGTCCCGGACCGTTCCGTTCGTCTCGAAGGCGACCGGGGTGCCGCTGGCCAAGGTCGCCGCGAAGGTGATGGCGGGGCGCACGCTCGAACAGGCGGGCTTCACCGGGGAGATTCAGCCCCGCCATATCTCGGTTAAGGAGGCGGTCTTTCCCTTCGTGAAGTTCCCCGGAGTCGACCCCCTCCTGGGCCCGGAGATGAAGAGTACGGGCGAGGTCATGGGAATCGACCACGATTTCGGGCGCGCCTACGCAAAGGCCCAGCGGGCGATTGGCCTGGAGCTCCCGCTCAGTGGGACCGTTCTCGTCTCCGTGCGCGACGAGGACAAGCCTCGGATCGCAGAGGCCGTGCGAATGCTGGTCGAGGAGGGGTTTCGCGTCATCGCGACACGCGGCTCGGCCGAGGATCTCCGTGCGCGCGGCATCGCCGTTGAGAGCGTCAACAAGGTTCCGGAGGGGCCTCCCCATACCGTGGACCGGATCACGGAGCGGAAGGTAGACCTCGTCATCTCGACGACGCGCCTCGGCGACCTGACGGCCGTGAGGGACTCCGCCTCGATGCGTCGCGCGGCACTCGAGCACGGGATCCCCTACTTCACCACGGCGGCAGGAGCGGAGGCCGCGGCCCGGGGAATCCGCGCCTGCCGTCGCGGGGACCTCGAGCCGATCGCGCTGCAGGATCTACACGCCGCGGACTGACGGATGTCCCGCTTTCGAGATCGCGCCCAGGCCATCGAAAAGCTGCTCGAGCTCTCGAGGGCGAGGCCCGCTGCGCTCGAGCGGGTGCGGGCTCTTCGAGAGACACTGCAGACACGGCTCGAGGAGGGGCTCGATCTCTGGATTCCGCCGGGCGCCCGCCGTCGGATCCAGGACGCGATCGCGCTCGTGCAAAGCGAGCGACCTCTCGAGGACTCCCTCGATCGCGTGACGCGGAAGCTTGCGGCGCTGCTCGACTCGTCCTACCCGACCCGCGCACTGGCGCAGGCGACGGGTGTGGTCCCGGGGGTCGGACCGAAGACGGCGGGACTGCTCGACCGGAAGGGGATCGGGACCGTCGAGGATCTGCTGTGGTTCCTTCCCCGGTCCTACGAGGACCGGCGGGAGATCGTCCCGATCGAGAGTCTCCGGGTGGGACAGCCCGCCTGCTTCGAAGGAACGATCACGCGCGCCGATGCGGTGCGCCTGCGCAGCCGGCGAAGCTTCTTTCAGGTGGTGGTGACCGACGGGAGCGGAGCGGTCCAGCTGAAGTGGTTCCGCGGCTTCTCATATTTCCAGGAACGGCTACGGCCCGGGGTGAGGGTGCTCGTGGCCGGGGATGTCCGCCGTTATCGCTTCTCGAAGGAGCTCCACCACCCCGAGGTAGAGGTGCTGGACCCCGAGACCCGCGCGGAGAGCCTGCCGCGGATCGTGCCCGTCTACGCGGGGGTGGAGGGCCTGGCGCCGCGCACGGTCCGCCGCATCGTCGAGGCCGCGGTTCGCTCCGCAGCGGACCTCGTGGACTCCTTTCTTCCCGAAGGAACGGCAGCCAAGCAGGGACTCCCCGCGCTTGGCGAAGCAATTCGCCAGGTCCACCTCCCGGGGGTGCACCTCGACCCGGACGAGCTCCGTCAACGTCGCACTCCGTACCACCTGCGGCTGGCGGCGGAGGAGCTGTTTCTGCTGCAGGCCGGGCTCGAGCTTCGCCGTGCGCAGGTGGCCCGGCGGACCACCAAACCACTCGATGTTGACCACCCGCTCGTGAAGCGTGCGCGGGAGGCGCTCTCCTTCCGTCTAACGGGGGACCAGGAGCAGGCGTGGCAGGAGATCGCGTCCGATCTGGCCCGTCCCCATCCGATGAGCCGGTTGCTCATGGGAGACGTCGGGACCGGGAAGACGGTGCTCGCCTACCTGGCGGCAGTGGCGGCCCACGCCGGTGGAGCCCGCACGGCCGTGCTGGCCCCCACCGAGATCCTCGCGGAGCAGCACCACCGTGTGTTGCAGGAGCTGGGCGAGCCGGTCGGTCTCCAACCCTCCCTGCTCACCGGAAGTGTTTCGGCCGCGGAGCGACGTCGGATTGGCCGACGGATCGCCCTGGGCGAGACGCCCCTCGTCGTCGGTACGCACGCGCTTCTCTCGGAGGAGTCCCGCATCCCGGATCTCCGGCTGGTCGTCATCGATGAACAACACCGCTTCGGTGTCCTGCAACGGCAGCTTCTGCAACGCAAAGGGGACTGCCCCCACGTACTGGTCATGACCGCGACCCCGATTCCCCGAACTCTCGCGCTCACGCTTTTCGGGGATCTCGATGAGTCGGTTCTGGTCGAGCGACCCCCGGGCCGCGCTCCGGTTGAGACAAAAGTGGTTCCCGCCTCCTCAGCGCGCGGGGTTTTCGAG
>DAOUZG010000022.1 GCA_030665705.1 Deltaproteobacteria bacterium
GACGGCTACGATCCGGTAGCCGTCCGCCTGTAGGAGCCGGGCGACGTGGTAGGCGGCGTTCCCGAACCCCTGCACGGCGACACGGGTCTCGGCCGGCTCGAGCCCGTGCCGCTTCGCGAACTCTCGGATCACGATGTACGCCCCGCGTCCCGTGGCCTCGTCTCGGCCGAGGATTCCGCCCAGTGGGATCGGCTTGCCCGTGATGACAGCAGGCGCCTTCATTCGCTTGATGGCCTCGTACTCGTCGGCCATCCATCCCATGATCCGAGCATTCGTGTAGACGTCGGGAGCGGGGATGTCGCGGTCGGGTCCGAGGAAGTCGGCCATGGCGCGTATGTAGGCACGCGAGAGCCGCTCGAGCTCCATGCCGGAGAGCTGCTTCGGATCGACGACAACGCCGCCCTTGGCGCCACCGTAGGGGATGCTGACTACGGCACACTTGATGGTCATCCAGAGCGCCAGAGCCTGGACCTCCTCCAGGCTGACCCCGGGGTGGAAACGGATCCCCCCCTTTGTCGGTCCCCGCGCGTTGTTGTAGCGACACCGGTGGGCCAGGAAGTATTGGGTTGATCCGTCATCCATCCGCACCTTCAGGTTGGCGCTCAGGCTGGACTTCGGGTGGCGCAGTGCTTCGATGACTTCCGGGCTGACACCGGCGTCCTTTCCGATGCGCTCGACCCGTGCAACCGCGTCTTCGAACACGTTCGGCTCTGCCATCGTTTCTCCTACCGCGTAAAGGCCATCCAGCGGTCGAATACCCGCTTTACGAGCGGCGTCAGGCGCGTCCGCGCGTACGCGCCCGCAGCGCGTTTGATCGCCTCCGATTGGGTGGGATAGGGATAGATGGTGTTGAGGATCGTCCCCAGCCCGAGCTTCCCCACCATCGCCAGACTCAGCTGACTGATCATCTCCCCGGCATGGGCTGCAACGATGGTGGCGCCGACGATCCGATCGGTCCTTTGCTTGACGTGGATCCGGACGAACCCCTCCTCCTGACCATCCGCCACGGCCCGGTCGTTCTCGTGCAGGGGGACCGTGTAGGTATCGACCGGGATGCCCTTTGCCGTTGCGTCCCGTTCGTACATTCCGACGTGGGCGATCTCCGGATCCGTGTAGGTGCACCAGGGCATGGTGAGGGAGCTGAGCTTCTTGCGGCCGAAGAAGAGCGCGTTTTGAACCGCGATCTTGGCTGCTGCGTCGGCGGCGTGGGTGAACTTCCAGTCCATGCAAACGTCCCCGGCAGCGAAGATGCGTGGGTTGGTGGTCTGCAGCCGATCGTTCACCCGGATACCGCGCCGATCGTACTCCACCCCCGCCGCTTCGAGGTTGACTCCTTCCACGTTGGGGCTGCGGCCAACCGCAACCAGGATCTCATCGACGACAACCTGATCGGACTCCCCATCGGCGCAGCCGAGCCGTACGACCTTCTCGTCTCCCTTCTGTTCGACGCGCTCTACCCGGCACCCGAGAACGAGACGGACCCCCTCGCGAGCGAGGACCTCCTGCACGATCGCGGCAGCGTCGGGGTCCTCGCGCGGCAGGATGTGCTCGACGTCGTTGAGAAGGATGACCTCGGTCCCGAGTCGCTGAAACGCCTGCGCGAGCTCGCAACCGATCGGTCCGCCCCCGATTACGGCAAGCCGACGGGGTCGCTCGGTAAGCGTGAAGACCGTTTCGTTCGTGAGAAAGCCCGTCTCGGCGAGGCCCTCGATCGGCGGCGCGGCGGCGCGCGCCCCGGTCGTGATCACCGCCTTCTTGAAGCGGAGGGTCTCTCCGTCGACCTCGATCGAGTCGCGCCCGCTGAACCTCGCCTCTCCCAGGAACACGTCGGCACCGAGCTCGTGCTGGTAGCGGTGGGCGGAGTCCACGGGACTGATCTCCGCACGGACGCGGCGGACGCGCTCCATCGCCGCACCGAAGTCGACGCTTGCCCCCTCCGCAATCGAAAGGCCCAGCTTCTCCGCGGATCGGGTCTCTGCAACCCTGCGTGCGGAGCGGATCAACGCCTTGGAGGGAACACACCCCACGTTGAGGCAGTCTCCGCCCAGGAGGTGACGTTCGATCAGAGCCACTCTTGCGCCGAGGCTCGCGGCGATGGCGGTGGTGATGAGACCTGCCGAGCCTGCTCCGATCACGACGAGGTTGTAACGACTCGCGGGTTCCGGATTCTGCCAGTCCGCAGGGTGGACGTTCGAGAGAAGCTTCGCGTTGTGCTCATCCTTCGGTAGGACTTCGGGAATCTCGCGCATGCGTTCGGGGTCCTTTTCTGATGGCTCAGCGGTGCCACCATGTACAGCTCGCTCGACCCGGACGTCGGGACACGCAGAAGCCGCTGCGCCCCCGAAGAGTACTCTCCTCGGCGGGAATCGTTACTCCCCTGTGGCCTCCCGGAGAGCGCGCCGCGCCGTGCGGGTGACCAGCGTCGTGACGAGGATCGTCGCGACAAGCCCCAGGATCAGCACGGCGTAGTACCCCGCCCCTTTCTCCACCGCCGCTCCACCGGCCAGTGTTGCGACATCACCTACGAGCTTGCCGTAGTAGACATAGAGCAGTGTTCCCGGAAGCATGCCGATGGATGCAACGAAGTAATCGGTGAAGCGGACCCGAGTGAGACCGAGACCGTAGTTCAACAGGTTGAAGGGGAACACCGGAGAGAGACGGAGTAGGAAGACGATCTTCCGGCCCTGTTCTCCCACGGCGCGATCGATGGCGGAGAACCGAGCATTGTCCCCGAGTCGACGTTCGATCGCGCCTCGTGCCAGATAACGCGCAACGAGGAACGCGGCGGCGGCCCCGACCGTAGCGGCGGCGAACACGTAGACGGTCCCCGCGAGCAAACCAAAGATCGCACCCGCGGCGAGCGTGAGGATCGACCCCGGCACGAAGGCGACGGTGGCCGCCGCATACCCGGCCATGAAGACCACCGGGCCCCAGACGCCCAGCCCATCGACCCACGCGGCGAACCGCGGAACCGTGCCCCCGAGCTCGCGTCCGAGGAGCAGGAGTGCGAGCAGGGCCGCGCACCCGAGGAGCAGCTTGCCCACCGGAAGGCGGCTCCGGCTTTCGAGCTCGGTCGGTGGGTCCAGGCCGACCGGGGTGGCTTGGGTGTCACGTGCCATGGCGTCTCCGGGAGAAGGTACGCTCGGAACCCCCGAGCTGATACATCCGCCTGGGGGCCTTCCGGTCCGGGCCGATGAGTGGCTCCCCGCGATGAGTGGCTCCCCGCGATGAGTGGCTCCCCGGGCAGGACTCGAACCTGCGGCCTAGTGGTTAACAGCCACCCGCTCTACCAGCTGAGCTACCGGGGAACGGCGTTCCGAGTCTAGGCGCGGCCCGGAGGCCGTTCAAGAGGGCGCGAGCGGAGCCTCTCGCGTGCGCTCAGGGGACCTGTACCTCGATCTCGCAGGGGGGAGAGAGCCGGACGGACGGAGCGGCGCCCGGGATCGAGGCCTGCGGCCCCGGGGCCGCGACCGCTGGACGCACGAGAACCACGGCGAGACGGTGCGTGCCGCTCGCGAGTTCCGGCAGGGCGATCTCCCGCGTCTCGCTTGCCTGGGCCAGGAGCGTGTCGGGAAGGAATCGCCGGCGTCGGTACGCCCGCACTCCCATCCAGCCCTCAACGCGATCCGGATCCCACCGCAGGACCCGCCCGTCCCCGGAGGACTCCACGCGGACTCCGATGTCTGTGCCCGAGACCTCGAGCGGGCGCGAGAACTCGCTCACCAGTCCGTCTGCATCGGTCGCCCGAACTCGGTACCGAACGCGCTCCCCGCAACCCAGATCCTCGTCCCGAAGCTCGATAGAGGGCGCCGAGACGCGGCCGATTCTCTCCTCCTCCCTGACCCCCCCCTCGTCGAGCCGCACGCGCCATACCTCGTACGCCACGACATCCCGCTCCACGTTCGGCGCCCAGCGAAGGTCGACCCAGCCGAGGCGCTGGTCCGTCACCCTGAGTCCGAGCGGCGGGAGTGGCTCGGCCTTGGTCACCGCGCGCACGGGTTCGGTGGTCTCGCTCTCGCCTCCGTACCGGTTCATCGCGGTGAGGCGGTAGTACATGACCCGTAGGTCGCCCGCGACCGGGTGCTCGTAGACCGTTCGGAAGCGGTCGGGAACGTAGGCGACCCGGTCCCAGGGTCCTGCCGCGGTCGGGCTCCGGTACACGCCGTAGCCGGCGACGCTGCGGCTCGGGCTCGCGTCCCAGCTCAGCACCACCAGCCGGGGACGGTTCGAGTAGGCACGTAGGCCCCCCGGCGCCCTGGGCGGCGGTTCGGTGGTCGCGCGGGAGGATGCGTAGGTGCGACTGACGCTCCCGGCTCCCTCGAACGCGTGGATCCGGTAGTAGTACGTCTGCGCGTCGCCGAGGCTACCCGGCTCGGGCCCTCGGTCCGTGAACACCGTTCCAAAGCACGAGACCGTTCGCCCCGCGACCTCGAACGGGCCTTCGCTCTCGCCGGAGCGCAGGATCACGTAGCCGGCGACATCCCCGACGAGGACGGGGTCCCATGCCAGGGTCACTTGACGTTCTTCGGTGTCGACCACGTGAACCTGCTCGGGAGCCATGAGATTCGCAGGGGGGTCGAAGGTGAGCTCGAGAAAACTCTCCAGGAAGCGCTGCTCGAGGTCGGCCCGCAGTGCGGCGCATCCGGTGACCGTGCCCAGGAGTGCGGCGGCCAGGAGGCGCCCGAGACGGTTCGACCTACGGGGTCCCATCGGCCTGGATCTCCTCCAACCGGGCGAGCAGGCGCTCCGCCCGACCGACGTTCTCCCGGGTTCGAGCGTCGTCGGGATCGATCAGGAGCAGCTGACGCCAGACGCGGAGCGCGTTGTGCAGATCCTCGTCCTGGAAGTAGCGCTTGCCTTCGTCGTATAGAGTGGGAATCTGGGGCTCGAGGGCGGTTCGGAGCTCGTTGCGAGCGCGACGGGCCGCCCGTTTGTCGGGGTTGATGCGGAGCGCGGCTTCGTATTCCGCCAGCGCGCGGAAGAGTTCCCCGGATGCCTCTGCCTCCTGCGCACTTCTCAGGTGCCCCTCGGCGATCACCTCTTCTTCGGAGATGGCAGCCGGCAGAGGCTCCCCGGCCGGATCCTGAGCAGCGACGTCGGTGAGCTTGCGGAGGTAGGAGAGGTATCCCCGAGCCATCTCGTTGCCGGGGTCCAGCTCCAGGACCCTCTCGAACGCCCGCTCCGCACGGGCCAGATCTCCCGCGGCGTAGGCGAGCTTTCCGGAGCGGAGGCGCCGACGGGTTCCGTCCTCGACCGCCTTTCGGACCTGTCTCGCCTCGATCTGCGTCCGGGGATCGAACGGATCGAGCCGCTCGAGCCGTCGCACGTGGTCATTGGCGCGTCGGAGGTCTCCGGCAGCCAGTGCCGCCTCCAGCCTCCCCCGCCGACGACGCACCCGCCGATCCATCTCGCGAACCAGGTTCTGCACGCGGTCCAGGATTTCGTCGCGTCCCGGCTCGAGCTTGTAGGCTAGCCGGTAGTAGAGGACCGCCTCCCCGAGCCGGCCCTCGGCCTCGAAGAAGGCCGCCCGTTTCTCGTAGCGCCGCAGGAGGCGGGCGAACTCGTCCTCCACCATCTCGACGCGGGCCCGGGCGGGTTCGAACTCAGGGCTGGTTTCGGGAACGCTGCCCCACACGCGGAGAGCCCCCCGTAGATCCCCCTCTCGGTAGAGCCTCTCGCCCTGCTCGAGCGGGCCAACGCACCCGAGCAGCAGCGCCAAGACCGGAGCCAGCCAACGAGTGGCTGCCCTGGCAAACCGGCGCCCCTCAACCGGAAGAGCCGAGGAAGCCCCCACCCCTACGGCTCCCAGTATCGGACTCGGTACACGGTGATCGGCCGCTCCCGGCCGAGCAGATGGCGGGCCCCCTGGGGCTCGAGCCGAACGCGGCCCCGCAGGCGTCCGGCGACCTCCTCACTCACGAGGATCGTCCCCCGCCCCGCGAGCTTCTCCAGTCGGTGGGCAACGTTCACCGCGTCTCCGATCACCGTGTAGTCCATCTTGCGATCCGTGCCGATGTTACCGACTACGACGCGACCGGTGTGGATGCCGATTCCCAGGCGCAACGGTATCGGAGGTTCGCTCGACGCCCGCGGCTTGTCGTTTCTCTCCTCGACCTCTCGCTGGATCGCGATCGCGGCAGCGACGGCGCGCTCGGTGTGGTCCTCGGTCGAGAGGGGCGCCCCGAAGTAGGCGAGCACGGCGTCCCCTACGTACTTGTCGACGGTACCACCGTGCTCGAGCAGGCGGGTGGTGATGAGGCCGAGCGCCTCGTTGAGAAACGATACGACCTTTCTCGGTTCCATTCCTTCCGAGAGGCGCGAGAAATCCCGGACGTCCACCACGATCAACGTCACGTCCCGCAGTTCCCCCTCGAGCGGGATCCCTTCTGGGTGTTCCAGGACCTCGTTCAGGACGTGGTCGCTCACGTAGCGGCGGAAGGCGGTTTCGAGCTTCTCCTTCTTCGTCAGGCTCTCCCCCATCTCGTTGAACGCGCGCGTGAGCTCCCCGACCTCATCCCGCGTGGTCGGCTCGACGCGCGCCGCGAGATCTCCCGCGGCAAGCCGGTTCACCCCCTGCCGGAGCCGACGCAGCGGTCTCGTCACCCGCGTGCTCGCCGCGAACGCCAGCAGCACGCCCACCACGAGCAGGCCCCCTGCGGCCATCAAGATGTTCCTGCGCGCTCGCCCGACAACACTCCCGATCAGTCCCTCAAGGTCCATCGCGAGCTGGACCTCTCCCACGTCGATTTCCCGGAAGACCATGCGGGAGGCCAGCAGGAGACGGCCCCGGTCGCGCTGCGTGTCGAGGTCTGAGTCCGTCGTCAGACGGGGATGAGGTTGCCCCACCGTACCCGCGGCAGACGCGATGGGGTGGCCCTCCTTGTCGAGCACCCAGGCCCCCAAGACGCCCGACTCCTCGGCGACGGTCTCGAGGAGCTGGCCTACGATCAGGTCCTCTCCGAGAAGGGCCGGCTGGGTGGCGTTTCGCGCCAGGTTGCGTACGAGCGCGACTCCCCGTCTCGTGATCTCGTCCTCGAGAGCCGCGCGGGACTGCGCAAGCAGCAGGACGGACCCGGTGGCCGCGCCGCCGGCGAGCAAAATGCTCGACAGGAATGCCAACTTGAAGCGGAGGGGGAAAATCACGACGTCTCCTGCGCCGTTTCAGGAACCGAGCTGTGGGTCCCGATCGCCGCGACGAGGCTACCACCAGGCCGCGGGTTTGCAAACGGCCCGTCCCGAAACCTACTCTGCCGGCGATGGACGGATCACCGCCCCGCCTGCTGGTCTTCGATTTCGACGGAACGCTCGCGGATACGTGGCGCGACATCGCAGCCGCGCTCAACCGGACCCTGGCCGAAGTCGGGCTGCCGACCGTCGAGGGTCCGGAGGTTCGGTTCTGGATCGGAAACGGGGTGTTGCCCCTCCTCGAACGGGCCGTTTCGCCTGAGTGGCAAAGCCCGGAGCGCCTCGCAGAGCTTTACGCGCACTTTCGGGAGCACTACGACCGCCTCTGCCTCGAGACAACCGATCTCTATCCCGGCGTCCTCGAATGTCTGCGCGAGCTCGCTGAGGACCGACTCGCCATCGCCAGCAACAAGCCCGCTCGCTTCCTGGACCGGATCCTCAACGGACTCGGTCTCAAGGCGTACTTCGACGTGGTCGTCGCTGGGGATACGCTCCCCGTGTCCAAGCCGGACCCCGCGGTCATTGCCCACGTCGTCGGAGTGCTCCCCGGCGCGGTCCGCGAGGTCTGGATGATCGGGGACAGCGCCGTCGACGTGCAGACCGGGCGCGCGTTCGGCGCGCGGACCGTGGGCTGCGTCTGGGGGCTCCGCGGACGGGAGGAGCTGCGTGAGGCGGGGGCGGAGGTCCTCGCGGAGACGCCGCTCGAGCTGCTGCGTGTCCTGCGCGATCGCGCGTAGAATCGAGCTCTCGAACCCAATCGATGCACGGAGTTCCGATGAGCTTTGCGACGCGTCCGACCGTTCTCGGCTACGGCGGAGCCGTCAGTGCGGGCCACTACCTGGCCGCGCAGGCCGGGGCCGGGGTCCTCGCCGACGGGGGGAACGCCGCCGACGCCGCCTGCGCCATGGGGTTCGCGCTTCAGGTGCTCGAGCCACACATGAACGGGCCGGCCGGCGAAGTTCCGATCCTCGTCTACAGCGCCTCGGAGGATCGCGTCCATGTGATCTCCGGACAGGGAACCGCGCCGGCCGCCGCGACGCCTGCGCGGATGCAGAGCCTCGGGATCGAGCTCATTCCCGGGGACGGCCTTCTCGCCGCGACGGTGCCAGCTGCCCTGGATGCGTGGTGCCAGCTTCTCGAGCGCTTCGGAACGTTCACGCTCGAGCGCGTCGTCGAGCCGGCACGCCTCCTCGCCGAGCGCGGCTATCCGATGTATCCGTTCCTTCGCAACACCTTGCGGTTCCTCGAGCCGCGCTTTCGCGAGGAGTGGCCGACGAGTGCGGCGGTCTACCTGCCGATCCGAAAAGTCGGCGAACGGCAGCGCAACCCGGCCGTAGCCCGATTCTATGCGGATCTCGTGCGGGCGGAGCGGGACGCGCAGGGAGGGCGCGAGTCGGGGATCCGTGCGGCACGGAACGCCTTTTACCGGGGGCGGCCGGCCGAACGGATCGAGCGATTCCTCGGAGAGGCCGTACGCGACGCTAGCGGGAGGGCCCACCGGGGTCTTTTGACGGCCCAGGATCTGGCCACCTACGACGGCGACCTCGAGGAGCCGGTTTCCGTCTCGTACCGGGGTGCCCGGGTCTGGAAGTGCGGCCCCTGGACGCAGGGGCCCGTCTTTCTCCAACAACTCCGCCTCGTGGAGGGGTTCGACCTGGCCGCGGCGGGAGCGGAGAGCCCGGAGGCGCTCCACGCCTGGACCGAGTCCGCGAAGCTCGCCTTCGCGGACCGCGAGGCGTGCTATGGCGACCCCCGGTTCGTGGAGGTTCCGCTCGAGACCCTCCTCTCCGATTCCTACACCGATGAGCGTCGAAAGCTCGTCGATCCGAAAGGCGCTTCCCTCGAGCTTCGGCCCGGGCAGGGCCGGCTCCCACGAGGCTGGCCGCTCACCGCGCCCTCCGCCGAGCCTCCTCCTTCCCAGGAGCCGCAGGCGTGGGCGGCTTCGCGAGGAGCGGGCGACACGACACACCTGGATGCGGCGGACCGGGACGGAAACCTGGTGAGCGCGACGCCGAGCGGGGCCTGGGTCTCCTCGTCACCGGTGGTTCCTGAGCTCGGATTTCCGATCGGCACGCGGGCGCAGATGTTCGTGCTGGACTCGGCACACCCCAATGCACTCGCGCCCGGGAAGCGGCCTCGCACCACGCTCACGCCGTCGATGGCCCGTCTTGCCGACGGTCGCCTTCTCGCGTTCGGCACGCCGGGCGGAGACCAGCAGGACCAGTGGACCCTGCAGTTCTTTCTCAATGTAGTCGAGTTCGGCATGCGGGACCTTCAGGAAGCGATCGACGCCCCGACGGTGCACTCGCTCCACATGCCGAGTTCCTTCTTCCCGCGGCAGGCGGAGCCCGGGGTTCTGGCTGCCGAAAGTCGCCTGCCGGAGGAGACGCTTCGCGAGCTCGAACGCCGGGGTCACCGAATTCGTCGGAGCGGCCCCTGGGACCACGGGCGCGTTCTGGCCGTTGCACGCAACCCGGGAAGCGGGCTCTGCGAGGCCGCGGCGTCTCCCCGGAGCAGGGTCGCGTATGCGGTCGCGCTGCCATGAGTGGATCGGACGCGGAGAGCGTCGAGACCCTCGCCGGCTTCTGGCGAGAGGCCGAAAGCACCGTCGTTCTGACCGGGGCCGGGATCTCCACCGCCTCGGGGATTCCGGACTTCCGCTCCCCCGGCGGTCGCTGGTCGAGCTACCAGCCGGTCCCGATCCAGGACTTCCTCGCGAGCGAGGCAGCGCGCGAGGAGTACTGGCGATACAAGGGCGAGACGTGGAAGCTCATCTCTGCCGCTCGCCCGAACGCCGCCCACCGAGCGCTTGCCGATCTCGCGCGCGCAGCGCGTCTCGAGCTACTGGTGACACAGAACGTGGACGGATTACACGAGCGCAGCGGGCACCCCCGCGACCGGCTCGTGAACATCCACGGTACCGATTCGGAGGTGGTCTGTATGGGGTGCCGCCGCCGGGAACCCCGTGAGGGAGCCCAGGTCGAGTGGGAGGCGGGTACGCCCGTGCCGCGCTGCGCATGCGGGGGACCCTGGAAACCGGCGACGATCTCGTTCGGTCAGGGACTGGTTCCCGAGGATCTGGAGCGGGCGATGCGGGCCGCCTCGACGTGCGAGCTCTTCGTGGCCGTGGGGACGTCTCTGGTCGTGGGTCCCGTCAATCAGATGTTTCCCGCGGCCCGCTCCGCCGGCGCACGGACCGCCATCTTGACTGCCTCGGAAACCCCGTTCGACGCGCACGCCGATGTGCGTTTGGACTCGGCGGTCGAGCGGGTTCTCCCCGCCGTCCGAGATCGGGTGCTCTCGAGATGACGACCTATCGCGGAGGCTGCCACTGCGGCCGAATCGCCTTCGAGGTCGAGGGGGAGCTTGCCGGGGTGGAAGAGTGCAACTGCTCGATCTGCACCCAAAAAGGGTACCTGCACTGGATCGTGCCGCGCGAGTCGTTCCGCTTGCGGAGTTCCGAGGACGCGATCTCGACGTACACCTTCAACACCGGGGTCGCGCGGCACCACTTCTGCCGGGTCTGTGGTGTCGCGCCCTTCTACATCCCGCGGTCCCACCCCGACCAGATCGACGTGAACGTGCGGTGTCTCGAGGGGGTGGACCTTCGAGACCTCGAGGTGCGGCCGTTCCACGGACGGAACTGGGAAGAGGCGATCCACGCGCTTCGAGAACGGGATTGATCCGTGACCTCTGCATATACGGGCGCAAAACTGTCGTAGGTCGCGACGATCTCGGCCTTGGAGGCCTTCACCCTGGGAGAAATCACCCTCTCGCTCATCCCGACCTCCCTATTAAGTCCCTATTAAGCGCTCTCCACGTCCAGATGATCGCCGTCGCGAATCGCGGCGAGGGCGCGCGGGTCCCCCTCCAGCTGGCCGAGGACGTTCACCGCGGTCACGAGGCGGCACTCGTCTCCGCGCGACGCCGGCGTTCGCCCGAAGGGGATCGCGAGAGATCGCCCCTCCACCCAGAAGCAGACGGTGCCGGGCTCGACCACCTGCCGCGCGTCGGCCTCGAGCTCGGCTTCCACCGGCAGCTCGAAGTAGACCTCCTCGCCCCAGGTCCGTGCCTCGGAAGAGCAGGGGAGCGCTTCGAGGAGCCGTCGACTCGTCGGGGTATCGTCTAGGCGGGCCAGCACCTCCCCACCACTCCAGCGGATGCGCACGCGGCTCACCGTCGTTCCTCCCTCGTGATCGTCGTCGCCTTCGGGGTCCCGGCCGGGCCCCGGATCTTCCGGACGAATTGTGCTTCTTCACCGAAGCCAGGTCGAACTCTCTCGCCTTGTGTGGCCAATCCGCCGCCTTGCGGCGGTCTTGGGCCGGAATTGCTTCACACCCTATAGATGTGGCACGATGACACGCGCTTCGGACGTTGGAGACGAGCCCCGCGGTCCGGCGGGAAGCTTCCGATGCCGTGCGAGCGTTGACCCAGTTGTCTGGACCCCTGTAACGACAGAAGGTTGGGATAAGAAAAGCAAAGACTTTGCAAAGGCAGGTAACCGGACCCGAACGGATCCAAACAGCGTCACATCGCTACGTCCGGGAACTACATCCTGGCAGTCTGATAGAAGACTCTGATAGAAGAGGTAGGTGACCCCCGAAGTATTGTTTTCATAATGGTCAGAATATTGAACTCATATGGGAAGCCGAGGTATCACAGGGGTGAGGAGGCCT
>DAOUZG010000155.1 GCA_030665705.1 Deltaproteobacteria bacterium
CCTCCGGACATGTCGTGCTTCATCTCCGGCATCGTTGGAGGGGGCTTCAGAGAGATGCCCCCCGTGTCGAAGGTGATCCCCTTGCCGACCAGCGCGATGGTCGGGACTCGGCGGCGGGCAGGAGAGGGCCGGTACTCTAGGACGATGAGCCGGGGCGCGTGCTCGCTTCCGCGCCCCACGGCCAGGATCCCGCCCATCTTCTCGCGCTGCAGTTCCTGGGGACCGAGCACGCGTACGCGCAGACCTACCTCCCGGCCCAGCGCCCGGCCACGATCCGCGAGCCAGGCGGGGGTGTGGACGCTCCCGGGCTCGTTCGAGAGGTCCCGCGCGAGGTTGGTGGACTCCCCGAGGATCGTTCCGAGCCGTACCCCCTGCCGCAACGGGCCCGCCGACCGCGGCGTGGCCGTCGTGAGAATGAGCCTCTCGGGCGGCTCGGGAAGCTCGTCCCCGGTCTTGTAGCGGTCGAAGCGGTAGCTCCCGAGAAACGCGCCTTCGGTCAGGGCTTGGCCTGCCTCAGAGACCCCGACACGCCGGAGCGGCGGGACGAGGAGGACCCCCCGGCGAAGGCGTCTCTCCATGAGTGTCCGCGTGGCCGTGGCGGCGACTCGGCGGAGCGCGGTGGCGTCGACCTTCTGCTCCTCCCCGAGACCGAGCAGCAGCAGTCGCTGAGCCGGAAGCCCCGGCGCCGGCATCGCGAAGACCTCCCCGCGCTTCGCCCGAAACTCCTCCGTCTCGAGGAGCCGGCGGATCACGCCGTCGACGGCGGAGTCGAGCGGCTGGAGGAAGCGGGGCAGCCGCTTCGCCTGACAGAGCAAGATGCCGAGCGAGTCCGCGGCGACCTCCGTAGCGCGCCGCGCGGTGACTTCGACAATCATCGTTCCTCCCGTAAGGCTACCCGCAGGCCCGGCTCTCGAACCCGGGGCGGGCGTGGGGCGATCTTACCCGACCGGCGCTCGGAGGTGCGCCGCAGGGACAGGTGGGCCGACGAGCGGAGCGCGCCCCGGGACGGCTTCGTTGACGCTTCCCCCCAACCTGAGTAGCTTTCGGCGCCCTCCCCGAACACTCGAGGAGGGCCTCCCCCTCGCTCTCCTCCACGCGAGGGCGCATATGGTCGAACTGATCCTCGGCGCCGGTCCCATCGTCAAAGCCGTCCTGATGCTCCTGCTGGCGATCTCCCTGATCTCCTGGGCGATCATTGCTTACAAGTCGCGCGAGCTGTCGTTGGCCGAGCGCCAGACGCTGGCGTTCCTGGATGCGTACCGTGAGCATCCCCTCGGACTCGTCTACGACACGGCTCGACGCCACCAGGCGAGCCCTCTCGCCGTGGTCTTCCGGGCGGGCTACCGCGACCTCGGGCGGCTGCGCAAGGCTCACCCGAACACCAAGGAGCTTCCGAGGGACGAGGTCGATGGCCTGGTGGCTCGGCTTCTCTGGGTCCAGACCGACATCGGCCACCGTCTCGAGCGCGGGCTCGCCTTCCTGGCCACGACGGGGAGCTCCGCTCCCTTCATCGGGCTGTTTGGAACGGTCATCGGGATCATGAACGCGTTCCGCGACATCGGCATCAGCGGCGCCGCAAGTCTGGCCGTCGTCGCCCCGGGAATCGCCGAGGCGCTGGTCGCGACGGCGTTGGGCCTCTTTGCCGCGATCCCGGCGGTGGTCGGCTACAACTACGCGAGCGCCCGCCTCGGACGGATCCGGGAGCAGATGGATGCTTTCCGCGCCGAGTACGGCGAGCTACTCCGGCGCCTGGCGAGCGGGGGCTAGTCGAGGATGCTGCGTCCACGAGGAACAATCTCGGAGATCAACGTCACGCCGTTCGTCGACGTGATGCTCGTCCTGCTCGTCATCTTCATGGTGACCGCGCCGCTCATCCAGCAGGGCATCCGGGTCGAGCTTCCGAAGACGCAGTCGGAGGGGCTCCCGACGGACGAAGAGCCGCTGATCCTCACCGTGAAGCGGGACGGCTCCGTGTACGTCGAACGGGCCAAGGTTCCGATGAAGCAGCTGAAGTCCAAGATGGAGAAGATCCTCGCGAGCCGAGGCCGGACCGAGATCTTCCTCCGGGCCGACGCACGGGTCGAGTACGGGACGGTCGCGCGTACGCTCTCGATCCTGCGACGCGCCGGCGCTACACGCATCGGCATGGTCACCGAGCCGGAGGCGTGAGCGGCTACGCCCTGACGCAGGCGGGCCTGCTCGGCAGGCGCGAGTTCCGACGCTTCCTCTATGGAAGCGCGCTCGGGCACGTAATGCTTGGCGGGGTGCTCATGCTCGCGCCGGTCCTCGAGCGTGCGATCCCGCGTCCACAGCCCCTGTTCGTGGACCTCGTCGCGCTGCCGGAGCCGGCCAAGCCGGCCCCCGTTCCGGCGAAGAAGAGCCGGCAGAAGCTCGATCAGCCGCTCGTGCTCAAGCCCAAACCCAAACCGGCCCCCCGCAAGGTGGAGAAGCCCAAGGAGTCGCCGAAGCCTGCGAAGCCTGAGACGCCGCCCGCCGAAGAGGAGCGGCCCGCTCCGTCGGCGGCTGAGCTCCTCGCTCAGCTCCGGGAGAAGGTCGGCAGCGAGCCGCAGGAGGGCGAGGCCCCCACCGCGGCCCCCCGACGGGGGCGGGTCGATCCGCTGCTCGCGGCCTACAAACGCCGGGTGACGGCGCTCCTGCACAGCAACTGGGGGGGCGCAGCCGCCTGGGCCGAAGAGGGTCTGATCGCTCGGTTCGAGGCGAAAATCGGCGCGACCGGCCGGATTCGGTCGCTGTCGCGCGTTCGGTCCTCCGGGACCTGGGTCTTCGACGACACTGCCGAGCGAGCCATCTGGAGCTCCCAGCCGTGTCCCTCCCCGCCGCGCGGCCCACTCACACTGGACCTCGGGTTCAATCCAAAGGGGGTGTTCTGATGCGCGTGGGCATGGCAGTCCTCCTGCTTCTGCTCGCCACGGTTAGCGGCGCGGAGGAGCGTCTGCAGATCGAGGTCGATCGGCCGGGTCGCGCCGAGCTGCGATTCGCGGTGCAGCGATTTCGCTCGGGGCCGGAGATCGACGCGGGTTTCCGCGAGACCCTGTACCGGCAGCTGGTCGAGGGGCTCGAGTACTCGGGGCTCGTCCGCGTGATCGATCCGGAGGCGTTTCTCGAGCCGACGGAGACCGAGGACGACCACCGCAGCATCATCCCCTGTGACAACTGGCGTGCGGTTGGAGCGGACGGCCTCACGGAGGGATCGATCACCTCGCGCCGGGGACGGATTCGGGTGCGGTTTCGGCTCTGGGATGTTCCGCGGTGTCAGATGCAGGGGGACCCCGGGATCTTCGAGGCGCCCATCGAGCAGGTCGGTTGGCTGGGGCGGCGGATCGCCGACGAGCTGCTCCTGCGCTTTACCGGACGCCAGGGCGTGTCCGCGACTCAGGTCGCGTTTATCTCGGATCAGAATGGCTCCCGGGAGGTCTACCTGATGGAGGCGGACGGATCGGGAAAGACGCTCGTGACGAGCAACAAGTCGATCAACCTCTTCCCGAGCTGGACGCCGGACGGGAAGGGCCTCCTCTACACCTCCTACCGGAACGGCTCGCCGGACCTGTTCTTCCTCTCGCGGGGCGCCAAGCGGAGCAAGACGCTCGTCGATCGGGCCCAACCGAAGTACCGGGCCGTCTACTCTCCGAAGGGGGACCGCATCGCCCTCGTGATGGCCCAGGGGGCCAACACGGACATCTTTCTCGCGGACCGGAAGGGGCGGAAGGTGAGACCCGTCACGAGCGCTTCCTCGATCGACGTGTCCCCCGCGTGGTCGCCGGACGGGGCGCAGCTCGCGTTTGTCTCCGACCGCTCCGGCTCCCCCCAGATCCACATCCACGACCTCAAGAGCGGGCAGACGCGGAGGCTCACGTTCCGGGGTAACTACAACGCCAGCCCGGCTTGGTCTCCAACCGGAGAATGGATTGTTTTTTCAGCTAGAACTGGCACAAACTTCGACCTTTACCTTATATCCCCGGAGACCGGTTATACGACCCCGCTCGTCGTCCATCCGCGCAGCGACGAGGAGCCGAGTTGGTCTCCCGACGGCAGAAAGGTGGCCTTTGTCTCGTCGCGCCGCGGGGACAAGGAGATCTACACCGTCGACCTGGACGGGGCGAACCTCCGCCGGTTGACCCCGCGGTTCGGCAACTGCACCGCCCCCGCCTGGTCTCCATGGCTCGACTGAGATCGGACTGAGATCGAGAAGGGGGCGTGCGTTTTGCTGAGCCTGTGTTTTCTTGTTTGCACTCCGGGACGGTCCCGGCTAGAGAATCCACTCGTTTAGGTGCGTTCGATCGAGAGGAGGACCGGGGTGAGTAGACGAAAACTGGGCGTGCTGGTTGCCGCGCTGCTACTGGGCTGCCAGGCGCTGGGGGGAGGGGAGAGCACCACAGGGCCGACCGAGGGTGACCTTCGGGAAGAGACCCTTCGGGAGCCGGGGCTCCCGAGTGACCGAGGCTCGATGGGCGCCACCGAGGGGCGGCTTGCAATGAAGCCGATCTACTTCGACTTCGACGACTCGACCCTCAGGGGGGACGCGAAGGAGAGACTCCGTCGGAACGCCGAGCTTCTGCGGGCCCGTTCGGACACGCGGATCGAGATCCAGGGGCACTGCGACGAGCGCGGCACCGAGGAGTACAACCTGGCGCTCGGCCAGCGTCGGGCTGAGGCTGCCAAGCGGTACCTCATCGACCTGGGGGTCCGCCGGTCGCGGGTCGAGACGAAGACCTTCGGGGAGGGCATGCCAGCCGTGCGGGGTCACGACGAAACGGCATGGGCGAAGAATCGACGCGACGAGTTCGTCGCTCTCCGGTGAAACAACCCCAGCGGCGTCCTTCCGTGCTGCGGCTTCTCACGGGGCTCGTAGGAGCCGCCGGGCTGGTGGCTTGCGTGACGACCTCCGAGTTCCGTGCGCTCCAGCGCGAGGTGGAGGAGTTGGAGGGTTCTCGGGGGGCGGCGGGGAGCCCGCCTGTGGGCGGAGAGGCGCGCCTGGCTGAACTCGGGGCACAGGTCGACGCGCTCGAGCGAGAGGTGGCGCGGCTCCGCGGCGCGGTCGAGGAGGCGCGACACGAGGCCGAAGAGGCACGGCGGGTGGCGGAGGCGGCCCGTCGGTCCGGCGCACAGGGGGGTGAAGAGCCGCTCCCGATGGATCCACCGAGCGCAGGCGCCGACCTCGATCCCGTCGTGACGAGCCTTTCCCAGGAAGTGCGCGATTATGAGGAGGGGTTCGGGCTTTACCGGGCCGGTCGCTTCCGTGACGCCATTGACCAGTTTCGGACGTTTCTCCAGAATTA
>DAOUZG010000134.1 GCA_030665705.1 Deltaproteobacteria bacterium
GACTGGATCGTCGTCCCGGATCGCGGCGAGAAGGAGCCCCTTCGCGTCGTGTGCACACGATGGAACGACGGTCTTCAGACCCGGACTCGAGGTTGTAAGCCCGTAGAGGCACTGGGAATGCTGGGCCGAGGCCCTGAAACCGCCGCCGACCAGCGTACGAACGGTTAGCGGGATTCGCGCCTTGCCACCGAACATGTACCGCAGCTTCGCGGCCTGGTTGAGGAGCGGGTCAAAGCTCACCCCGATGAAGTCCATGAACATGAGCTCGACCACCGGGCGGAGCCCCGTCGCTGCGGCACCCACCCCGGCGCCCATGAAGCCGTTCTCGGAGATCGGCGTGTCCAGCACTCGTTCGGGTCCGAACCGCTTGTAGAGGCCTTTCGTAGCGCCCATAATCCCACCCCAGGCCTCTTCGATCCCCTGATCCTTTCGGCCCGCGCCCCCCGCGATGTCTTCGCCGAGCAGCACGACCAACGGATCTTTCTCCATCGCCGTGAAAAGTGCCTCGTTGATCGCCTGGGCGAAGAAGATCTCACGCATCGCTCGACCCCCTGTAGGAGACGTAAACGTCGGTCAGCACGTCCTCGGGAGACGGCTCCTGGCTCGCCTCCGCAAAGTCGACGGCCTCCGCGATGACAGCTTGGGCCTCGGCGTCTGCCTCGCGGAGCTCGTCGGCGGTGAGCAGTCCCATCTCTTCCACCGCCCGCCGCTCGAAAAGCTCCAGCGGATCGCGCTGCTGCCGCACCTCTTCGGCCTCCTCCTTCGTCCGGTACGTGAGCGGGTCTCCCACGTAGTGGCCGTAGTAGCGGTAGGTCTTGCACTCGAGCAGCGTTGGACCCTGTCCCTCCCGGGCACGAGCGATCGCCTCGCCCGCTTTCTCGTAGACGTCGAAGAAGTCCATCCCGTCAGCGATGATGCCCGGAATTTCGTAGGCGGCGGCACGCGTAGCAACGTCCCGCACACGCATGTGGTACTCGGCCGGTGTCGCCTCCCCGTACCCGTTGTTCTCTGCAACGTACAGAACGGGGAGATTCCAGATGGAGGCGAGGTTCAGCGCCTCATGGAACGAGCCCTGGTTGCTCGCACCGTCGCCGAAGAAAGAGACCGCAACTTGGCCCGACTCCTTCACGCGTGCGGTCAGGCCAGCGCCCGTTGCGAGGGGAATTCCTGCCCCGACGATGCCGTTTGCCCCGAGCATCCCGAGGTCGAGGTCGGCGATGTGCATGGAGCCTCCTTTTCCCTTGCACAGCCCGGTCCGCTTCCCGTATAGCTCCGCCATCATGCCAACCGGGTTCACGCCTTTTGCGATACAGTGGCCGTGCCCCCGGTGGGTGCTCGCTACGTAATCATCGTCGGCTAACTGAATGCAAACGCCCACCGCGGTGGCCTCCTCCCCCGCGTAGAGGTGCAGGAAGCCGGGGAGCTTTCCCGCGAGCGAAAGCTCGGCGAGCTTCTCCTCGAAGGCACGGATCGTCCGCATGCGACGGTACGCCAGAAGCAGGGTCTTCCGATCAAGCTCCACCGCTCGTCCCTCCTGTGGTACGGTGCAATCCTAGCATGCCTACCCCACTACGGATGCCAAAGCTCGGGCTGACGATGCGGGAAGGCACCGTCGTCAAGTGGCGATGCTACGAGAACGACTCCGTTCAGCGCGGCGACGTCATTCTCGTCATCGAGTCGGAGAAGGTGGAGTTCGAGGTCGAGGCCCCGTCGAATGGGACGGTGCGTGCGGTCGTCGTCAGGGAGGGGACGACCGTCCCCTGCGGGGAGGTCCTTGCAGTCCTGACCGATACTCCCGACGAGCCCCTCGACCTCGAGGCGTTCCTCGGGGAGGCCCGCGGAGAGCAGGAGGGCGGACGGGCCGACGCGGCGGCTCCCGAGGCACCCCGCCGCGCTCGTGCACGGCCGACCGGGGAGCAGCCCCGCGTGAGCCCCCGGGCACGACGGTTGGCGGAGCAGGAGGGGGTTCCCCTTTCCCTGGTGGCAGGAACGGGCCCCGCCGGCCGGATCACCGAGGCCGACGTTCGGGAGGCGCTCGAGGCGCTGGGGCCGCGGGCCGCGATCGGAGACATGCGCATCGCCTATGCCGACGTGGAAGGACCGGAGCCGCCCGTCGTGTTCCTGGCGGGGTTCGGTCTCGATCGGACGGCGTTCAACCGCCAGCTCACGGAGCTCGTGGGCTGGCGCCGGCTGCTTGCTCCCGACCCGCGCGGAACCGGTGGGAGCACGAGCCCCGAGGGGGAACCAGCAAACCTGGAGACCCTGTCCGCCGACGTGGAGGCTCTCCTCGACGCGCTCGACGTCAAGCGAGTGGATCTGGTCGGTTCGAGCCTCGGAGCGGCCGTTGCGGCCGACCTGGCCGGCCGCAGCCCGGAACGCGTGCGGCGGCTCGTTCTGATCTCCCCCCCATCGGAGCCCGACTCCCGGCTCGCTTCGGCAATCGAGGGCTTTTGCCGGGCCGCCGAGGCCGACGATCCCGTCCTGCGCCTCCGGGTGATGGCGCCGTGGCAGTTCGGTCGCACCTTCCTGCAAGACGCAACCGCCGTCGAGCGAACCATCCGCGGAGTCGCGGGGGCAGCAGCGGGGATCCGCCCACAGACTCTGGACGAGCAGGCGCAGGCTCTGCGCGCGTGGGTCGAGCGAGCGTGTGCCGCTTACGGCGCCGTGCGCTCGCCGACGCTGGTTGTCGTGGGAACGGACGATCTCCTGACCCCACCCTCACACGCAGAGGCAGCCGCCAGCGCAATCCCGGGAGCCCGGCTGGAACGGCTCGATGGTGTCGGACACGGACCGATGGTAGAGGCCCCGGAGCGTCTTCATGCGCTGCTCCGCGAGTTCCTCGACGCCACGCCTTGACGCCGCAGCCTCCCGCGCCGAACGGCTGCTCGACGCGGGAGGGAGCGTCCGAAGCAGAAGGAGCAGGCCATGAGCAAGATCGAAGAGCAGTACCTGGCCCGGACCGCGAGGTCGGCCGAGCGGGGAAAGGCCGCCGAGGCTGTCATGCCGGGCGGCGACACGCGGGCGGCTGGCTACCACCCTCCGTACCCGTTGACCCTCGAGCGAGGGGAAGGCCCGTTCGTCTGGGACGTCGACGGGCATCGTTACCTCGACCTCGTGGGGAACTACACGAGCCTCGTGCACGGGCACGCCTACCCGCCGATCGTCGAGGTCATCCGTACGGGGGTCGGACGGGGCACCGCATGGCCCGGCCGTTGTGAGCCGCAGATCGCACTCGCCCAGCGACTCGTCGAGCGGGTCTCCTCCGTCGAGAAGGTCCGGTTCACCAACTCCGGGACGGAGGCGGCCATGCTGGCGATCCAGATCGCACGGACCGTCACGGGACGCCGCAGGATACTGATGGCTCGGCACGGCTACCACGGGGGAATGGACGACACCGAGACGGGGTTCTTCGGCTCGGAGGGGGTGCATACGCTCGTCGCCGAGTTCGGCAGGGCGGAGTCGTTCGAACAGGTGCTGAGCGAAAGGGGCAACGAGGTGGCGTGTGTGGTGCTGGAGCCCGTGATGGGCTCGGCCGGGATCATCCCCTCGCCTCCTGGGTTCCTCGAGCGCGTCCGCGATGCGGCTCACCGCGCCGGAGCGCTCTTCGTACTCGACGAGGTCATCTGTCTCCGGCTCTCGACCGGTGGAGCGCAGAAGATCTACGGGGTCGAGCCGGATCTCACGATGTTCGGGAAGCTCATCGGGGGCGGGCTGCCCGTCGGAGCGGTCGGTGGTCGCGACGATCTGCTGGCGGTCTGCGACCCGCGCGCGCCGAGGATCTTCCACTCCGGCACCTTCAACGGCAATCCCCTGACGACGGCGGCCGGTACGGTGGCGGTCGAGGAGCTCACGGCCGACCGGATCGATCAGATGGAGCAGTGGGCCACACGGCTCGCGGAGGGCCTCCGAGCCGTCGCCGCCGGGGTGGGCCTCCCCTTCTCGATCAACCACGCAGGCTCGCTGCTGAACGTGTTCTTCACCGAGAAGCCTCCACCGGCGACGCTCGTCCGCTCGGATGGCGAGCTCATCACGCAGTTCCACCTCGCCAGCCTGAACCACGGGCTGTTTTTCGCACCGCGCGGGATGATCGCCATGTCCACCGTCATGAGCGACGCCTTTATCGACGAGGCGATCGAGCGCGCAAGGGGAGCGTTGGCCGACGTGGCGGCGGGGCAGGTCTGAGGCAGCGCGGGGAGGCTAGCCTGCCTCCTCGAGCCCCAGCAGGGTCGCAGCGTTGCGGTAGAGCCACTGCTCCATGACGTCGGGCTTGAGCGGGAGCGCCCGGAGCTCGGCGACGAGCTCCGCGGGGGACCTTCCGAGCAGAAACGCGCCGGTGCCGTACAGCACCTTCTCGCGGATGGTCGTTTGTCCGTACTGGAGGAGCGGCTCCCAGCCCGCGCCGGGAGCCGTGAAATAGCGGGGGCGGTGCGCGGCCAGCTCCAGGTAGACGTTCGGGTGTTTCCAGGCAAGCAAACACGCTTCTAAAACCCATGGATAGCCGGCATGGCTCAAGATCAGCTTGAGCTCCGGAAAGTCGCATGCCACCGCATCGAAATGGCGGGGGTGGCCGAGGTCGCTCGGGCGCTGGGTGGTCCAGTTGGCGGAGGCGTGGATGCTCACCGGGATCTCGAGCTCCACGCACTTCGCGTAGAACGGGTAGTAGTGCCGGTCGCCCGCGGGAAGGCCGATCATGAACGGACGCAGGCTGAGGCCCCGAAAACCGCGCTGCCGTACCCAGTACTCGAGCTGCTTGAGCGCCTCGGAGCCACGTTGGATGTCGACTCCCGCGAACGGGATGAAACGGTCCGGGTGCCGGTCCGCAATCGCGGCGACGGCCTCGTTCGTAACAAACGTCGTTCCCCCCGTTAAGGCCTCATCGAAGCCGGTGATCAATGCCCGCGAGATGCCGGCCTCATCGAGGCTGGCGAGCACGTCTGCGTCGTCGCGAGCGAGCTCGCGAGCCGCCGCCCGAAAAGTGTCGAGGCTCGGCTCACTCTTCTGAAAGACGCGGAGATAGCCGAGCTGGAGCTCGGGGAAGTGATCCGCGACGTGCTCGATGATCTCGCGGCTGGGAACGAAGGGTGCCCACATGTCGATGACCGGGCCCGTAGACGTCATTTCACGATCCTCCCCTGCCGGCCGAACACGCTCCGGCGCCCGAAGGTAGACGCCGCTGCCAACGAGTGCCTAGAACCCATCTCAGAAACCCCGGACCGAGCCAGGCCGCTCTGGCGGGCCGAGATCAAGGCGTCGCGAGCGAGGCATATCAGTCGTTATTCCGCGCGAGCGAACCGCATCGAGCGGCCCGCCCGGGCGACCCGGCGACGGGAGTGGGTTTTTGAGATGGGTTCTAATGTCAAACGAATCCCCGCTCCCTTACATCGAGGAATGACCGCGGGAAGGCAACGGGCGCTTCGCGCGGGCTGCTGCGATGGGTAGCGCACAGGACGGTGTCGTGCACGCTGTGGTAACAACCGTCGAAGAGCCCGATCTTGGTCTCGCCGGTACAGGCACGGGCCGCACGGATCGCGTAGAGAATCGCTTCCGTTCCCGAGTTGGCGAAGATGACCTGCTCCATTCCCGGGGCCGCTTCGACGAGCAACCTCGCGAGTCCCTCCTGATGCGGATTGTGAATCCCGACGTGGAGACCATGTGGCGCGGCCTCCCGGACGGCGTGAACGATGACGTCCGGAGCGTGTCCGAGGATG
>DAOUZG010000238.1 GCA_030665705.1 Deltaproteobacteria bacterium
CATCTTCGAGCGGTACCAGACCGTCGAGTTCGAGACGGTGCCGTGGCAGACGCACCGCTACTCGGGATTTGCCGGTGTTCCCCTCTCGAACGCCTACGTTGTGGCTCGACGGACCTACCTCGGAGACCTCCCCTGCCTTGCGGCCGAGCTCGCCCGGCTCGGAGGCGACCTGGCCGCGTTCGTCCGGGCGCACCGCAAGCAGCCGGGTCGGCGGACTCTCGAGGACGGGTCGTGCCCCTTCGGTTCGGAGACTAGAACCCATCTCAGGAACCCCGGACCGAACCAGGCAACCCTGGCGACGGGAGCGGGTTTCTGAGATGGGTTCTAGACTCGGGGAAGATCGCACGATGGCTCCCCCCGGCATCGGGTAGAGAATCCGACGATGGCAGGACGGCGTTTCGTCTTCGTAGACCGTGACGGCACCCTCATCGAGGACCGTGGCTTCGTGCACCGGATCGACGATTACGCACCTCTTCCGGGAGCAATCGAGGGGCTTCGCGAGCTGCAGAATGCCGGCTTCGAGATCGCCGTCGTTACGAACCAATCCGGGATCGGCAGGGGTTTCCTTTCGGAGGCCGACTTCGAGGCGCTCCAGAGCCACCTCGTCCAGGACTTCGCAAAGCAGGGCGTGCGGATCGAAGCGACCTACCACTGTCCCCATCGACCCGACGAGGGGTGCGCCTGCCGCAAGCCCGGTACGGCTCTTCTGAAGCGCGCGGAGGAAGAACTCGGTGCCACGCTCGAGGAGAGCTACGTCATCGGTGACAAGCCGCACGACGTCGAGATGGCCCGCCGGGCGGGCTGCCATTCCATCTACGTACTGACGGGCGAGGGGGCGAAGCGACGCGCCGAGCTGCCCGGGGACGTGGCCGTGGCAAACGATCTGCTGGACGCCGCGCGGAAGATTCTCGGTGCAGGTGCCGCGTAAGCGGGGAACTCCTGCGCCTGTCGCTTCGAGCGAACGGTCCGGCGCGAACGCGTCGCGGACGACCCTTCAGCTACAGTAGCGCACCAGGACCGCGATGATCGCGAGGATCATCAGTACGTTGAGAACCCGGTTTCGCCCCTTCCAGACGCCGGCCCGCTCCTCGAGCCAGGTCTCGCGGTCCACTTCGGGAGGTCGTCGCGCCACGGGACCGCGGTCAGCGCTCCTCGCGCTTCAGCCCTTCAACGCTGAACATGGCCGCCGGAAGGCCGCCTTCCTGCTCGGTGCTGTCCACGAGGAACTGCGTCGTCGTGAACTCGCGGATGTCGCGGATCACGGCCATGTGTGCAACCCAGGCCGACCCCCGTTGGAGGATCTGATGGGGGTTGACGATGAGCTCCTTGCGTAGTCGGTCACCCGGCTCGTAGAACTCCATCCTCAGCGGGATGCAGGTCTTCTTGTCCACGAAAGTCACGACCTTCTCGTAGGCCGAGTCGTCCGCCTTCGCGACCCGCGTCTCGACGACGTAGACGGGGCGCTCGCCGATCGTCGCGTCCCCCAATCGTTTCGATTCCCCGGGCGCGGCGACGGCCTGCCAGTACTCGAAGTCCTCGTACGAGAAGTCGCTTCCGAACATCCGCGCCGATCTACCCGCTGTCCGGATGCGTTTGACGTCCGGGAGCTCCGTAGACTTGAAGTAGATCTCGTTCTCGCCGGGACGTTCCAAGATCAGGAAGGAGGTCCCGCGCAGCTCTTCCGGCCGGACGACCCGCAAGAGCAGCTGCTGGAGTCCGTCGTCCGCTCGGCGGCTGTAGACCCTCGCGACGGTGACCCGCTCGGAGCCGGCGCGATCGCGCGCGACGATCCGGACCGCCCGGATCCCGTCCGGTCTCGGGATACTCCGCTCCACGCACGCGGTGACCTCGTCGAGCGTCCGCGCCTCGTCCGCGTGTGAAGCGGGCGCGGAGATCAACAGGGCGGTGACCGCCAAGCACCGAGGGTTCATCGCGCACGGCATCCTAGCAGCGGGTCGAAGCCGCGTAAACCAGCCCCGGCCGCTCGGCACGGGAGTCAGCGCACCGGAGAATCCGCGACCGCGTCGGTCCGGTACGGGACGACGACGGTTAAGTCGGTGAACCACACACGAACCGCCCCGAACCGGGAGGTCTCGTAGAGCGTGGCGTCGCGCGCACGCAGCCGCTCGCGAACGGCTCGGCTCGGGAACTGCCGGACCCGCGAGCGGGAGGCGCTCGCAACGGCGATGTCCGGATCGAGCTGGCCGAGCCAGCGGGGTCCGCTCGAGGTCTCGCTCCCGTGGTGTCCGAGTTTGAGGACCGTGCAGGGGCCGAGCTCGGGCAGGAGCTCTCGCTCCACCGCAACCGAGGCATCAGCGGGAAGGACCGCACATCCTCCCGGGCCCTCGAACCTCACCACCAGCCCACCGTCGTTGCGCGACCTCGGTCGGAACCCCGGCGGCGGCCAGAGGACCCGAGCGCGCCAGCCGCCGAAGGGAGCCTCGTAGCCGGAAGCCACGATCCGGAGCGGTACGCGTCGCATCGCGGCGGACTCACGAACGCTCTGGAATGAGGGATCGTCGATCATCGTCGCAGGGACCCAGATCTCCCCCACGCGCGAGCGCTCGAGTACGGCGAGGGCCCCCCCCAGGTGATCTCGATCCGGATGGGTCAGGACAAAGACGTCAAGCCTCCCGACCCCCTCCGCCCGAAGCGCGGGCAGGACGACCCGACGACCCGCGTCCGACGCGCCGAAGCGAGGACCGGCGTCGAAGAGCCACGTCGATCCGGCGTTGCGACCCAGTGTGGCATCGCCCTGACCGACATCGAGGAAGAGGATCTCCACCCCCGGCGGAGCGGGAGGGCGGCGTGCGGTGATCCCGGCCACGAGGCCCAGCACCCCAGCGAGGAGACCGATCCCCCACCCCAGACCGACTTCGCCGCGAAGACCAACGCGCAGCGCGAAACCGCTCGCCACGACGACCGCGACGGGAGCCGGGGTCGCCGAGGCGGGCAGGAGGTCGGGACTGGCAAGGAGCTCTGCAACCCGGACACCCGCGTCAGCGGAGAAGTGGGCGAACGGACTCAGCAACGCCGCGCCGTCGGGAGCAACGAGAGCGAGAGCAGCTACGAGCAAGCCGATCGGCACGACGACGCCGGTGAACCACGGCACGAGGAGGAGATTGGCCACGATCCCTAGGGCCGGAAGCGGGAGGCCGAGGTGTACGAGCAACGGGGCCGTCGCGAGCGACGCTCCGAGCGTGCAGCCCACGAGCCGCCCGACGATGCGGCCCCGCGGCCGCCAGAGGAGAATTCCGGTAACGGCTAGAAACGAGAGGCCGAACGAGGCGTCGAAGAGGGCCCCCGGATCGACGGAGAGGATGAACAGAGCCGCGCCGGCTAGAGCGTTCCATCCGGCAGCGGGACGCCCCCCGAGCAATGCAACGGCGCCGGCGCTCGCCATCGCAACCGCACGCAGCGTCGGTACGGAGAGGCCC
>DAOUZG010000092.1 GCA_030665705.1 Deltaproteobacteria bacterium
GTCGACGACGGAGCGTTCCTCCTCGATCCACTCTCCGACGCGCTCGGCGCCGCTCTCCACGACCAGCATCTTGACCTGATCGGTGTAGGGATTGTCGTAGATCTTGCCCCGGCGGGCGCGGCTCGCCCAGATGTAGGTGAGCGAGTGAGTGGGAAGCTCCCCGTAGACGACACGGGCGGCCTGGTAGAGCAGACGACGCCCGAAGCCCAGACGGGAGGGGTCGGGCTCGAACAGGATGTAGAGTCGTGCCGGGTAGTCGTCCCCCTCCTTTCGAGTGACGTCGCCTGCACGCAGGACGTTCTCGACCTTCCACCGCCACCGGACGTGCGGATGCGTCTTCGGGTCGACGTCGATGGTGCGCACCAGCCCGGACGCGCCTCCGTTGCTCTCGGCTCGAACGACCAGTGAGTCGCCCTCGCGCACCAGTTCATAGCGCGTGTGTTGCGGAATCTTCCGAAACGTAAGCGGCTCCCATCCCTCAGGCGAGGCACCTTCGGGTCCCGACAGGTCAACCACGACCGGCTCCGGGGTCTCGGCGCGGCTGCCGTCACCCGGAGAAGCGAGCAGCACCGCTACGAGGAGAAGGCGGTTCCTCATCTTCGTCTCCTGTTCGCGACCGCTCGTGCTCACGATCGGCGGCTGGAGCGTATGCTATTCGATCAGTCCATGGAGATGCGACCGCTCCCGGCCCTGCAACGGCTCTCACCCCACCTCTTCTACGGCTGGATCATCACGGCTGGAGCCTTCCTCCTCCTGTTCGTCATCGTCGGTGTCGGGTTCTACGGTCTCATGATCTTCCTGGATGCGCTTTGCTCGGCGCGGGGCTGGTCCCGAGCCTCCGTCTCCGGAGCGACGACCCTGTACTTTCTCACGTCGGGCGCAACCGGAACGCTGATCGGCCGCTCCGTCGATCGCCACGGCGCCAGGGGTTGGATCGTCGCGGGGGCCTTGCTGATGGCGGCGGGTGTCCTCGCGGTCGGGCGAGTGCAGACACTAGGGGGCCTCTACCTCGTCTACGTGCTGACGGCGCTGGGCTTCGGGATGAGCTCCGGCGTTCCCATCAATGCCATTCTCGCCCGCTGGTTCGTAGCGCGGCGGGGGCGCGCTCTGAGCTTCGCTCAGACGGGGGTCTCGGTCGGTGGGATGATCTTGGTCCCGGTCGCGAGTTCACTCGTTGAACGCGGCGGGCTCGAGCTCGCTGTGGCGTGGCTCGCCGCGATCGTCGTGGTGGTGACCCTTCCCGTCGTGGCGTTTGTGCTGAGATGGGACCCACGTGACCACGGGCTCGAGCCCGACGGAGGCTCCACCGAGTCGTCCCGCGGCGGGCTTCTCTCCGACTCGGTCCAGCGGCGCGTGTGGCGCCGGCGGGAGGTCATGCGGACGACGAGCTTCTGGCTTCTGGCCGTGACGTTCGGGGTCATGCTCTTCCACCAGACCGCCTTCTTGATTCACGAGCTCGCATTCCTAAGAGACTGGATCGGCGATCTCGCGCCCTACGCGGTCAGCGTCACGGCATTCGGCAGCGTCGTTGGGAGGCTTATCGTCGGGACCTTCGCCGATCGTGTGGAGAAACGAGCCCTGAGCCAGGGAATCTTTCTATTTCAGGCCGCGGCCCTCGTGGCCCTGATCTCGATTGAGCACCCTGCGACGGTGCTCGCGAGCGCATTCCTCTTCGGTCTTACGATCGGAAACGTCTACATGATGCAGTCTCTGCTCGTGGCGGACCTGTTCGGAATGGTCTCGTTCGGGGCGGTGTTCGGAATGTTGCAGTTTCTCACCACCATGATGGGCGCGCTCGGTCCCGCGGCGCTCGGGATTCTCTCCGAGCGGATGGGGGGCTACGTGCCGGCCGTCCGAACGTTGGTGATCATCCCGGTCTTTGCGGCCGTGCTCCTCGGCCTGCTCCGGCCGGCCCGTCGCGGAGACTGAGTCCGAGCACGAGCGCCCCAGTTGACGTCAGGCCGGCGGCCCAGACGAACGGGGCGGTCGGGCCGACAAACTGGGCCAGAACGCCCGCCATGACGTTCCCCGCCAGCGCGCACAGGCCCACTACCGTATGAAAAAGACCCAGCGCCAGACCGCGCTGGTCGGCGGGGACGAGATCCGCCACGAGCGCGCGCTGATTCCCCTCCACAGCTGCGACCGCAGCACCGTACAAGATGAACAGCGCTGCAAACCACGGTGTAGCGGCGGAAACGACGAACCCCAGGCTCACCACCGCAAAGGATACGAAGCCCAGCACAACCACCTGCTTGCGCCCCCAGAGGTCACTGAGCCTTCCAAACGGCACGGCAAGCACGGCGTAGGTGGTTTGGAACAGCAGGAACATGGCGAGGGGGACCCCGACCGCAAGCCGGTCCGTATAGGAGCGGTTCACCGCGAGCAGGAAGAAGAGGTACGAGAGGTTTCCCCCGGCGAAGAGCGCGAGCCCCACCAGCGTCCTCCGAAACCTCGCCGGGAGCCGGGCGAGCCCCCCGCGAAAGGTGAGTCGCGTCCCTCCGACACTCCCTTCCCCCGATCCCTCCCTCACGAAGAGGAGTGGAAGGAGCGAGGCGAACCCCGCGATCCCCCCGACGAGGATCGCGAGCCGCAGATCGGCCAGGCCGAGGAGCCCCACGGTCACGAACGCCGCCAGCGCTCCCCCCACGGCCCCCAGGCTGTCCATGGATCGGTGGACCCCGAAGGCCAGACCCCGCAGGGCCTGAGGGGTCGCATCGGCCAGAAGGGCGTCGCGGGGAGGGGTTCGTATCGCCTTGCCCGATCGGTCGACGAGCCGCAGCCCGAGTACCTGAGCCCAGCTCCCGGTCGCGGCAATGGCGCCTTTGGCGAGCGCGGAGATGCCGTACCCGGCGAACAGAAAGGGCCGACGCTTCCCGATGCGGTCGGAGAGATGTCCCGAGACGACGCTCAGCAGGCTCCGCATCGCGTCCTCGGCCCCGCCGATCAGTCCGACGCCGATCCCGCCGACGGAGAGCTCCGCGAGGTAGAGAGGGAGCAGAGCGCCGACGAGCTCGCTGCTCATGTCGTTGAGGAGGCTCGCGAGCCCCAGCAGCCAGACGACACGGGGCAGGCGACGGACGGTGTGGTATTGAGATCTCAAGGCCCCGTAATGAGCGCACGGTTTCACACCCCAGAGCAAGCCCGGGTTGCGGACGAGGCGAGCCTTCGTGCCCCCCATCGCGCCGATGGGCGCTTTTTCCTCCCCTGGGGACGGTGGCCCCACAGCCCTCTGGCTTTTCTCCGATGGACCATCGCCCGGAACGTCCACGACAAGCGCGGCAATCGGCCGGCGCCCATCGTCCCAAACGACGGCGTCAGTCTATCGGGCCGGGAAGAGTCCGCATCGCTGACCTGGGTCGGTCACTCCACGTTTGCGGTGCACGACCGGGAGGACGTGTGCCTCACCGATCCGCACTTCGGCCCCCGCTCCCTGCTTCTGGGCCGAGAGCTCGGCCCCGGCATTCCCCTGGAGGCGATCCCGCCCCGCGCCTTCGCGGTCGTCTCACACAACCACTACGACCACCTCGATGCCTACACCGTCGATCGTCTACCCGAGAGCGTCGAGTGGTTCGTGCCGCTCGGGTTGGCAAAGTGGTTCCGGGCGCGGGGACGCTCTCGCGTTGTCGAGCTGGACTGGTGGCAGAGTGCTCGGCGGGGTCGATGGACGCTCACCTGCCTCCCATCCCAGCACTGGTCCCGGCGGTTCGGCCAGCCGAGGAACACCACCCTGTGGTGCTCGTGGCTCTTGGACTCTGGCCAGCGGCGTTACTACTTCGCTGGAGACACGGGGTACTTCCACGGGTTTCGCACATTCAGGGATCGTTTCGGTCCAATCGACGTTGCGATGTTGCCGATCGGTGCCTACGAGCCGCGTTGGTTCATGGCCTACCACCACATGAGTCCCGAGGAAGCCTGCAGGGCGTTCGAGGACCTCGGGGCACGGTACCTGGTCCCGATGCACTGGGGGACGTTCGATCTGACCGACGAGCCGACCGACCTGCCGCCACGGGTGCTGCGGGAGGTCCTGACCCGACGGGGTGCGGATCCGGAGCGCGCGCGCATCCTCGCCGTGGGCGAGTGCTTTCGCATCCCGGACTGACCGGGCGGAGGCTAGGAGGGCTCCGACGGGTTCCGGCCGTCAGCGCGGCTCGCCGTTGCCCCCTTCATCGAGCCGCTCGATGAGCGCGCCCCAGGTTTCGAGGGAGCTCAAGCCCAGGAAGTGCTCCCGGACCCGCTCTCGAGCGTTCCGCCCCAGAGAGAGAGAGAGCTCCCGGTCTTCGAGAAGCTGACGAAGCGCCGACGCAAAGGCGTCCAGATCCTCGGGGTCGGGGATGAGAAGGCCGCTCTGCCCGTCCTCGATCTGGTCCTGAATCCCGCCCACCGCGCTCGCGACGACCGGGCGCCCCTTCCACATCGCCTCCGCTACGGTAAGCCCGAACCCCTCGCGCAGGCTCTTTTGCACGACGATCGTCGCGTGTCGCTGGAGCGCGTTAACGATCGCGGCGTTCTCCTCCACGTCGGCCATCGGAAGATTGACCAGGTGAATCCGTCGCCGTTCGGAGTGAGAGATCGACCGCCACGTCTGCAACAGCTCTTCGAACATCGCAGGGCCTTCCGGATCGTCGGCAACGGCGTGCACGTTGGGCCCTGCGAGGACCAGCTCGGCGTTCGCCGGTGCCGTTCCGTCGAGAAGCGCGGTAAACCCCTTCAAAACGCCGTGCGGGTCCTTCAGAGGGTCCCAGCGGGAGACCTGCACGACCAGGGGCGTGTCCCAGGACGGCGCGCGTCCGAGCCGGATCACGTCGGCGGACCGGTCGACCCGTCCCGGCGAGCCGTCCTCCCTCGTGAACTCCCGGCTGCCGGTGTTTGCGGGACCCTCGACGATGCCGGTATGTACCAGGATGGTCCGAGCCGTCTCGGGCGTCATGTCCTGGTTCTTCGGGGAGAGAGGGTCGATCGTCGGGGGAATGATCTCGGTCCGCGCGAGGTCGCACATCGGCGGGACGTAGGTCTTGCGCGTAAACACGTAGCCGTGTGCTGTCTCCAGGTAGGGTGCCAGGAACCGCCATCCCAGCTCGGTTTGCTCGTTCGGTTCGTCCACCCCGATGTGGCACCGCCAGACGACCTTTGCGCCCGCCCGCACGATGTGGGGAATGAGACCGGCCGTCTGCGGATCGTGGAGAAGCACGACGTCTTCCGGTCGAATGACGGCAACGAGCTCCATTGCGTTCTCGTGGAGGACCTCCTCGTAGAGGAGCTGCTCGCCGTCGCCTAGGTCGGACCCGTCGCCCGGTTGCCCGTGGAGGGCGTGATGTATCCGTTTGGTCAGAACGAAGAACTCCCGGGGTCCGTCGATGGCTATCCAGCGGGTATCGATCCCGGCACCTCGCGTGTAGGCGATCAGTGAGCGCAGCAGCTCGGCCACCCCACCGCCCGTGGCCGTTGAGTTCACGTTCCAAACGACACGCCCTGCCATCCGGGTCCGAAGCCGATGGGCGGCGTCCAGGAACCGAGCCATCCGCTCTGGGCCGACGATCGGCTCGAACTGCCCCGGCGAGCGCGGGCCGACTGAGACCTCGCTGATTCGCGGCACCGTCTCAGGCCTCCCCGCCCTCGGCCGCAGGGCGCTGGGCGAGCTGGGCGAGCTTCGCGAGGCCAGCGCGCTCGCCGATCACCATAAGATGGTCGTCCCGGCCTACGCGGGTCGTGGGATCCGGGATGAGCCGGGGCGGCTCGGCTCCGCGTTTGAGGGCAACCACATGGAGCCGCGCGATGCTTCCCTCGATGTCGCCGAGCCTTTGCCCCTCGAGGGCGCAGCCCGGGCCGACGGCGATCTCCTCGAGATTGATCTCCTCGCCCCATCGTCCATCTGCGAGATCGAAGAAGTCGACGACCGAGGGGCGCAGGATCGAGGCGGCCATCCGCGCGCCCCCCATCTGGTAGGCGGAGATCACCTGGTGAGCGCCCGCCCGGACCAGTCGCCGTTGCACTTCGGGAAACTCCCCCCGCGTGTGGATCCGGATCTTCGGATTGCGCTCCCGTGCAGCAAGTGTGATGAACACGTTGTCCGAGTCGGACGAGGTCGCGATCACGATGGAACGCGCCCGCTCGAGCCCCGCACGCGTGAGTACCTCATCGGACACGGCGGTGCCAATTACGTACGGCAGGCCGGCCTTCATGAGCTCCGGCTCCTTCGAGGAGTCACTCTCGACCACCACCACCTGCTCTCCTGCCTGCGCGAGCTCTTCAGCCACGACCTCGCCGAAGCGCCCGTAGCCACACAGGATGACGTGGTTCTCCAGATGATCGATCCGTCGATGCATCGCTGTCCTCTGCATGAGGTCTCGGAGCCCACCCCGCACAACCTGTTCGGCCAGAATCGTGAGAAGGTAGAATGCGAGCCCCACGCCCGTAAGGATCAGTCCCAGAGTGAAAAGTCGTCCCGCCCGGGTCAATGGCACGACGTCGCCGTATCCGACGGTCGAGATCGTGATGACCGTCATGTACAGGGCTTCGTCCCAGGCGAGGTCTTCGACGACCATGTACCCCAGGGTTCCAACCCCGATGATTCCGGCTAGGGCTGCAACCGCGATGGGAAGCCTGGGGTTCGAGTCCACGGTTCCGGTTCACTCACCCGAACCGCTTCCGGAGATCCTCGACCGTCGTGGCGCCGGCCCGAGCGAGGGCCTCCGCCTGCTCCGGATCCTCGAGATCTCGCGGCTCCAACCGAACCATGTAGCTTCGGGCGACCTCGTACGACTCCAACTCCGTGTCGACCCAGCGGACGCGCATCCGGCCGGTCTCCGGGTCCATGAGCTCCAGGAGGGGGAGAGGCACGATCCGTCCCTCCTGTCGGGTGATCATTGCCTCCGTTCCTCCGCCGAGTAGGAAGCGGGCGGCTCCGTACCCGAGGTCCCGCGTGTACTCCCCGTCGAACGGGATGGGATCGGCGCACCGGAGCTCGTAGCCGATGTTCTTCGTGACGATCTTGAGCCCCACCCCGCGCGCCCCGAAGCGACCCTCGAGGATTTGCCTCAGGACCGGCCCCAGCGGAAGCTCCGCAAGCCGCAGGTGCCCGTGGTCGTCCCGATCCACCTCTGCGAGCTCGTTCAGGTCCGCGGGATCGAGCTTCTCGGCGAGGCCCTCCGCGAGAACCACCACCCCGTGCTCCTGGCCGACGGCGCGTCGGCGGATG
>DAOUZG010000212.1 GCA_030665705.1 Deltaproteobacteria bacterium
CGGCCTCGTCCGGATCCTCGACGGGCACAAACCGAACGGGGCGGCCGATGACCTCCTCCCAACGACGGAAGGCGCGGTGCACGGCCTTGACGTAGTCCCGCGGGACACGCGGGTTGAATTCGTTCTCGGGGTCCTCCGGGATGACCGGCGGCTGGACGAAGTAGCGTAAAGGGAATGCCTCATCGGGCCAGCGGCAAAAAACGAGCGCGTCGGCCCCCTCGGGAAGTCGCTCGCGGTGCGCGATAAAGGGCAGGTAGTTCGGCTCGGGAACCGGACCCACGCGGGCGCGAAACGCGCCGTAGTCGGATCGACTGTGCGTGTAGGGGACGGGACCGGAGGCGCAGGCCGCCATCGCGGCCACCACGGAGAGCAGCGATACGAGCCGGGTCATCGCCCCTGGCGCGAGCGCTTGCGGACGCGCTGAAGCTCGCGCTCCGTCTCCCGGCGCACGATCTCCTGGCGGCGGTCGTACATCCGCTTCCCCCGGGCGAGTGCGAGCGTCACCTTGGCTCTGCCGTCCCTGAAGTAGATCTCGAGGGGCACCAGGGTCAGCCCCTTCTCGCGAACCTTCCCGGAAAGCCGATCGATCTCCCGCCGGTGCAGAAGGAGCTTCCTCTCTCTCTCCGGCTCCGGGTTCTCGCGCGTCGCCGGCTCGTAAGGAGCAATGTGAACGTTGGCGAGGAAGACCTCTCCACGGTGGATGCGAGCGTAGCCGTCGGAGAGGTTCGCCTGTCCCGCCCGGAGCGACTTCACCTCGGGTCCCCGGAGCTCCATTCCCGCCTCGATCGTCTCCTCGATGTGGAACCGGTGCCGCGCCTTTCGATTCCTGCAGATGACCTTCCGCGCCGGTTCGCTCACGGAGAGGTCGGCTCGCCCTGCTGCCGCCCGGCGGCCGGGAGCCCTTCCTTGGTGGCGATACCGGCCGAGATGATCATCCGGAACGCCTGGTCGACGGTGAGCCCGGTCTCGACCGCGTCACGTTCCGGAATCAGGAGATAGTACCCGGTGGTCGGATTCGGCGTGCTCGGTACGAAGATCTTGAGAACCGGCTCGTCGCCGCCTGGAGCGCTCTCAGCCCGCCCGGTGACAAACGCGTAGGAGTAGATCCCCTTGCGGGGATACTCGATCAGGACGACGCGGTTGAATTGGGGGCCGCGACCGACCGACCCGAAGACGGTCTCCATGAACTGCTTGAGAACGCTGTAGAGGCTGCGTGCCACCGGAATGCGGGAGACGATCCGCTCCCAGAGGAGGAGCGCCGCGCGACCGATGAAGCTCCGCGTAAGCGCGCCCGCCAGGAGAATCACACAGAGCGTCACCAGCGCGCCGAGGATCCGTGGCTGGTTCGCCTCCATACCGAGGGCGCCGAAGATCCGCGGGAGCACCAGGCGGTCGAGCTGGTCGATGATCCAGAGGATGGCCAGGATGGTGAAGCCGACCGGAACGAACACCAGGAGACCTGCGATGAAGTCTCGCCGGACGGTCTCGATGAGCCGTCTCCAGAAGCGTCTCCACACGTGCCGGTACCTCCCGGACCGGTGGAGAAGTTACCGGAGGTGGTTGCGTGCGTCGACGAAGCAGATCCTGGGCTCGTGGGTCCGCGCCTCGGCCTCCTCCATCTGGAGGTAGCTCGCGATGATCACGATGTCGCCTGGCTTGATGAGATGTGCGGCCGCTCCGTTGATCCCGATCGTCCCGGACCCCCGCTCCCCGGGAATGACGTATGTCTCCAGTCTCGACCCGTTCGTACAGTCCCAGATCGCCACCTGTTCATGCTCGAGCAGGTCGGCGGCAGCCATCAGATCGCGGTCGATCGTGACCGAACCCTCGTAGTCGAGGTTCGCCTCGGTCACGGTCGCACGGTGGATTTTCGACTTGAGAATGGTTCGGAGCATCAAGGGGTCTCCTCCAGCACGAGGTTGTCGATCAGCCGGGTTCCGTCCACAACGGCTGCGACCGCCAGCACCGCCCGCCGATTCAGCCGCTCGACAGGCTCGAGCGTGGCCGCATCCCGGACCTCGACGTACTGCACTTCTGCGAGCGGCTCCTTCTCGATCCGCTCGCGTACCAACTCCGCGAGATAGCCCGCGTCCCGCTCGCCCGCCTGCGCGAGGGCCCGCGCCTCGAGCAACCCCGCGCAAAGGGCCCGCGCCTGGCTACGCCCCTCCGGGCTCAGGTAGGCGTTCCGCGAGCTCATCGCGAGCCCGTCCGCCTCCCGCACGGTGGGCCCGCCGACGATCTCCACGTCCAGCCGGAGGTCGCGCACCATCCGCCGGACCACCTGGAGCTGCTGGTAGTCCTTCTCGCCGAACACCGCGACGTGGGGCTTGGCCGCGTGGAAGAGCCGCGCGACCACCGTGGTGACGCCCCGGAAGTGGCCCGGACGAAACGGCCCGCACATCCCGTCCGTGAGGCCCTCCACCTCGATCCAGGTCGAATCTCCGGGTGGATAGATCTCCTCGACCGAGGGCGCGAACACGACCTCGACGCCGATCGCCGCCAGCCTCTCCACGTCCGCATCGAGCTCGCGCGGGTAGCACTCCAGGTCCTCCGTGGGCCCGAACTGCGTGGGATTGACGAAAATGCTTGCAACCACACGGTCCGCGAGACCCCGCGCCAGACGGGCCAGGCTCAGGTGCCCCTCGTGCAGGGCTCCCATCGTTGGAACGAGGGCGATCCTTCGTCCCGCAGCGCGCTCCCGATCGGCCCAGCGCTGCAGCTCGTCGACGCGTTCGACGATCCGGGGCTCAGTACGACTCATGATCCCCCGGGAACTTCTCGTCGCGGACGTCCTCGGCAAACATGCGGGCGGCACGCTCGGCGATCTCGGCCAGCAAGACGTACTGCCGCGCGAACCGCGGCGGCGGCTCCGAGGAGAGCCCCAGGAGGTCGTGCAGGACGAGCACTTGGCCGTCGCACCCGACGCCGGCGCCGATTCCGATCGTGGGAATCCGGAGCTCGGCCGTGATCTCCCGAGCGAGATCCCGGGGGACCCCTTCGAGAACCACCGCGAAGGCACCGGCCTCCTGCACCGCGCGGGCGTCCCGGAACACGCGTTCCCGACTCCGCTCGCCGCGGCCCTGCACGCGATAGCCCCCCATCCGATGCACCGACTGGGGGGTGAGCCCGACGTGTCCCATCACCGGCACATCCATCCGGGTGATCGCCTCGATCCGGTCGGCAACGCGGTCGCCCCCCTCGAGCTTCACCGCGTGCGCGCCCCCCTCCTTCACGAGGCGGAAGGCGTTTCGCACGGCCTCCTCGATACTCGTCTGGTAGCTCCCGAACGGCATGTCTCCCACGACCAGGGCGTGCCGCGCCGCTCGCGCCACCATTCGGCAGTGGTAGACCATCTCGTCCATGGTCACGGGGAGCGTGGTGTCGTTCCCCTGAACGCAGTTTCCGAGGCTATCGCCGACGAGGAGCACCTCGATCCCTGCGCGGTCGAAGATCTCCGCAAAGGGATAGTCGTAGGCCGTCAGCATCACGATCTTGCGCCTCTCGCGCTTCATTCGCGCGAGCCCAGGCGCTGTTATCCGAGCCTCTCGCACGGTTCGCCCTCCTTACGCGTCCGTGGCACCCGGAGCGCCCTCCCCGGATCGGAAGGCGCTCCGCGCTCGCCGCACGCGTCGTCGGGCGCAGCGGGTTGCCCAGGCGTCGGGCCGTTTGGTCTCCAGCCCCCCGGACTTCCCGTCTCAACCGCCTTCGGTCTCGGTCCCGGAGGATCCAAGCCACGGGCCGCTCCGGCCCAGCGGAATTCTACCTACATGGTAACGGGAGCCAGCCCAGCATGTCAAATCTCAATGGGACCCGCAGAGCCGCGCACGAAGTAGCGCAGCGTCCGGGCAGCGCGGCGGAGCCCCGCCGGAAACCCCCAAAAACAAGCTCCCAA
>DAOUZG010000059.1 GCA_030665705.1 Deltaproteobacteria bacterium
GCGTTTCCCGCGGCCGAGGCGCCGGGCTCGCAAGGCGCGCGAGCGAGGCATATCAGTCGTTATTCCGAGCGAGTGCAACGCCGCGAGCACGGATGCAACGGCCGCCGGGAATGCAAGCGAACTTCCGGGACAGGACACTAGAGCAGTCCGGCCATTCCCTCGACGGTCTCGCGCGCCTGGCGCATCACCTGCTCGATGATCTGCCGGCACGAGAGGATCTCGTGGATGGAGCCCGCACCCTGTCCGCACGGCATGGCGGCGCGATTGGGATCCAGTTCGTCCTTGAGATCTGGGCCCAGCGCGTCGAACACGCCCGCCTCCATCGAGGCAAGCGCCTGCAGGGGGAACGGCGCGATGTCCTCGGGGCGACGCTCCCACTCTTCGACGTACTCGTTACGGATCACGCGCATCGGCTTTCCCGAGTAGCAGCGCGTGACGATGGTGTCCTCCTCTCGGATCTCGGCGATGCGCTTCTTGTAGGTTTCGGCCGCGTGCGCCTCGTTGGAGGCGATGAACCGCGTGCCCATCCAGACGCCCTGCGCCCCGAAGGCGAGTGCAGCCGCGAGCCCCCTTCCGTCGACGATCGAGCCAGCCGCGAGCACCGGAATGTCCACGGCGTCCACGATCTGCGGGATGAGCGCCATGCCCGCAACCTGCCCCGTGTGGCCACCCGCCTCGGTTCCCTGGGCGACTACGACGTCGCAGCCCGCCTCCTGCGCGCGCACGGCGTGCTTGACCTTGCCGCACATGCTGATGACCTTGACACCTCCGGCATGGCATTTCTCGATCAACTGCTCTGGAACACCGAGGCCGGCAATGAACGAGCTCGCTCCCTCCTCGATGATCACGTCGATGCACTCCATCATGTGGTCCGGGAGCGCGGCGAGTAGATCCACACCGAAGGGTCTCTTGGTCCGCTCCCGAACCTCTCGCATCTCGTCTCGGATCTGCTCGGGCGTACACGAGGCCATGCCGAGGGTCCCGTACGCTCCCGCTTCGGAAACCGCTGCGCATACGTGGGCGTAGGAGACCCCGCCCATGCCGGCGAGGAAGATCGGAAACTCGATCCCGAACTGATCACAGAGCGGTGTCCTGAGGTTCATGCTGCTTCCCATCCCTGCAGGCGCGCTGCGCGCTCCCGCAGAAGCTCCGGACCGCCGAGCAGCTGCCGGTTGAGCTCGACCCGCTTGAACCAGAGCTGTAAGTCGAATTCCTCGGTGAAGCCGATTCCGCCGTGCACCTCGGTCGCGGTCCGGACCACGTCGGTTCCCACGTCGGAGAGGTGCGACTTGGCGAGCGCCACGGCCGTTGCGGCCTCGTCCGGAAGCGCGTCCATCGCGTAGGCCGCATACCAGGCGAGCGACCGCGCGGGCTCGATTTCGGCGACCATCTCGGAGCACATGTGTTTTACGGCCTGAAACGATCCGATCACGCGCCCGAACTGCCGTCGCTGCATCGCATATTCAACCGACATCTGGATCGCCCGGTCACACGAGCCGAGCGTGTCCGAGGCAAGGACCGCCCGACCGGCATCGAGCATGCGCTCCACCGCGGCACCCGCGCCCCCCGGCCCGCCGACCCACTCGGCCGGCTCGACCCCATCGAACGCGAGCTCACCGACCCTCCGAGTTCGATCGACCGTGCGGAGCAGCTCCACCGCAAGCCCCGAAGCGCTGCGTGGCACCAGCGCAAGATCGGTCGGGCCCGCCGCCACGAGGAACAGATCCGCTGCGCCGGCGTCGATCGCAAACAGCGACTGGCCGTAGAGGCGCCCCCCCTCGACCCGCACCCCGGCTTCGCCACGCAAGCCGAATGTTTCGGTCGCCGCGCACCCGAAGCACGTCTCCCCCGTCGCGATCCGAGGAAGCCACTCGCTCTGCTGGGAGGGCGTCCCTGCCTGCAGAAGCGCGGACGGAGCCATGACGGTCGCGCCCAGGAAGGGTACCGGCGCCGCACCCCAGGCGAGGATCTCCGCGGCGAGTGCCGCGTCGAGCACCCCGAGGCCACTTCCGCCGTGCTCCTCCGGTATCAGCAGGCCCGTGATCCCGAGCTCGGCCAGACCCTGCCACACCTGGGGATCGTGGGCCGTCTCGGTCTGCATGATCTCCCGGACACGGGTCGTTGGAACCTTCTCTTCCAGATACCGCCGGATCGTATCCTGCAGCAGCTTTTGCTCGTCGGAGAGTCCGAAGTCCATCAGCGCTCCCCCCCGCTCGCGGGCTTCGGCTCCCGTGGGAGACCGAGTCCCCGCTCGGCGATAATGTTTTTCTGGATCTGGGCGGTTCCTCCTCCGATGATGAGCCCCAGACTCAGCATGTACTGAAACTGCCAGCGCCCCCCGTCACGCTCGTGTTTGGAACCCTTGTAGAGGGTGCCGAGCTCGCCCAGCGCGTCGATCGCGAGCCGAGCCAGGTCGTGATTGAGCTGGCAGCCGATGAGCTTGACGATCATCACAGCCACCCCGGGCCACTCCCCGCGCAGCGTATGGGTGAGAAGCCGCAGCGAGTGATACTGCATGGCGAGCACGCGGGCCTGGAGCTTCGTGAGGCGGTCGCGAAAGACCGGGTCGGCGATCACCGGGCTGCCGTTGACCTTCTCCTGCCGCATCAGCTCGATGAGGCGCTGCAGGCTCGCGGTACTCTGGCTCGCGCTCCCGAGCATGTTTCGCTCGTGCTTGAGCGTCGTGTTCCCGATCTTCCAGCCCTCACCCAGGCGTCCCACGAGGTTGCTCTTGGGAACCCGGACGTCGGTCAGGAATACCTCGTTGAACTCGGCCCCCTCGGTCATCGTGTAGAGGGGCCTGACCTCGATTCCCGGGGCGTCCATCGGGATCAGCAGGTAGCTGATGCCCGCGTGCTTCTTCGCCTTCGGGTCCGTCCGGACAAGCGTGAACATCATGTCCGACAACTGCGCCGTAGTGGTCCAGATCTTGTGACCGTTGACCACGAACTCGTCGCCGTCTTCCACCGCACTCGTCTGGAGACTCGCGAGGTCGCTGCCGGCCTCGGGCTCGGAGTACCCCTGGCACCAGACAACCCCCCCCCGGATCGTCGGGGCGACCCACTTCCGCTTCTGCTCCTCGCTCCCGTGCTCGAGCAGCGTCGGCACGAGCATGTCCGGTCCTTGACCCCCGATCCCGCGCGAGACGTTGGCGCGGGTGAACTCTTCGTCGATCATGACCGTCTTGAGTGGGTCCGGCTCCGCACCGAAGCCACCGTACTCCCGGGGGATCGTTCGCGCCGCGTACCCGTGCTCGACCAGGAGTTTCTGCCACGAGAGCACCTTTTCATCCTTGAATGCGACGATCCCACCCATCCACGGCGGGGGTGCTACCTCGCGGTGCTTCTCGAGGAAATCCCGAACTTCCTGGCGAAAATGCTCGTGCTCTTCTCCGTAGCTAAGATCCATCCGTGTTCTCCTGCACCAGCGGCTCGTAGAGCGCCAGCACGGTGCGTGTGACGAGATCGCGATAGGCGGGCGAGTCCGCAGGAACCCCGAGGATGCGCGCGTGATGGGCCGCTCCTCCGACGAACCCCGCTACGATGTCGTTCGCGGCCAGAACCTGCGCCCGAGCCTCCGGTGTGGGCGAGATCCCCAGAGTCCGTTCGAGCAGCACCTCGACCCCACGTCCCGCAGGAAGCGGCGACGGCGCATCCGCGGGGAAATCCTCGACGCCATCTTCCACGATCCGGTGTAGACCGATTCGCGCAACTGCGGGATGCTGGAAGAGGAACTCGACCCAGCGGCGGACCATGCGCTCGAGGCGGGTTCCCCTCCCGCCGGCCGCACCGTTCCCAGCGAGCTCCTCTTGCATGGCCCGACCGATCTCCGCTTCCTCCCGGAGCATCGAGTCGAGGACGGCGGCGTACAGCGCCTCCTTGCTCTCGAAGTGGTAGTGAAGGCTTCCGAGCGGAACGCGCGCTCGCTCGCAGATCCGACGCGTGGTCGTCCCGTGATAGCCGTGTTGAGCGAAGAGAACCAGCGCCGCGTCGAGGATACGGTCGCGTACGTCGGCGCCGTGTCCCGCCTTCGCCACCCGGCCTACCGTCCCTTCCATTGCGGCGGACGCTTCTCCGCGAACGCCCGTGGACCCTCCGTGAAGTCTTCGCTCTTGAACATCGCGACGATATGGTCGTAGTGGGCGGTCATCGCCTCCCGGATCGATGCGTGCTCGAGTCCCTTCAGGGCGCACTCCTTGCTCGCTCGCACCGAGAGCGGCGCGCACTCGAGAATCTGATCCGCCCAACGACGTGCGGCCTTCATCAGCTCGTCGTGGGACACGACCTCGTTGACGATCCCGAGCTGCAGAGCCTCCTGCGCCGCCACCCGGCGCCCCGTGAGGATGATCCCCATCGCGACCTTGAGCGGGAGCTGGCGGGGCAGTCGGTGCAGACCGCCAGCCAGGGCGGCAAGCCCGACGCGCGGCTCCGGCACCGCGAAGACGGCTCGCTCGGAAGCGATGATCAGATCGCACGCGAGCGCGATCTCGAAACCACCTCCCATCGCCACGCCGTTTACCGCGGCGATCACGGGCTTCACGTTCTCGAAGCGCGAGGTCAGTCCCGCAAACCCGGTCTCGGGGAGCGTGATCGCCTTGCCCGAGGCCTGGTACTTGAGGTCGTTTCCCGCGCAAAAGGCCCGGTCACCCACGCCCGTAATGATCGCGATCCAAAGATCCGGGTCGCGTTCGAACTCGTCGAATATTCCGGCCAACTCGTTGTTGGCCGGCGGATGCAACGCATTGAGCACCTCGGGCCGGTTGATCGTCACCACGAGTACGGGCCCGTCTCGATCAGCCTTGCAGAACTCCGGCATCTCGACTCCTTTCGGCGGACGCGCGCCGGCCGCGGTGCGGCCTCGGGCTCGTCCGCCTCCTTGGTCAAATGACCATCCGGCGCGCCATTCGAGCACGACCGAGTCGGTGAACGCAAGGGAGCGCTTGCAGCGGGCAATCCCACCCTCTCGGGGGCGAGCCTGCACCTCTGCCCGGGCGGGCTAGGGCGGGGTCGAGATGCTCTCGAAGCTCTGAAAGGTCGCGCCGGTACTCCACACGTCGGTCGGAGTCAGGCCCTGTAGGGGGTCGAACGGGACCGCGCCCGTCGGAGTGAAGAACATGTCGATCCAGGGCTCGGGGGGGGAGAATCGCAGCTGGGGAGTCAGGTGCGCGTCCGTCTCGAGGGGAGATCGGCTCCACCCCCCGCTTGCGTCGTAGGAGACGCCCTCGGTAGAGAGCTGAAGGTCGGCGGTCTCGAGGACCTCCCCGGGGCCCAGGACCTGCACGCCCCCGGCCGTGGCCAGCAGAACAAAGATCTGCTCGTCCAGGGTCCGCACCGAGAAGACGATCGTGTGGTTGGGACCGGTATCCAGGGCGGGCCCTCCCAGAGAAACGCCGACCTCCTGAACCGTTCCCGCCCCCGGCACGATCTCCTGCGACCGGAGCACCGCGTTCGCCCGCGTGCCCCGGACGCGAAGGAGCGCACCCCCGGTACTGGTCTCCGCGAGGACCGCCCAGCCGCTCGGATCGCCGGCCAGGACCCGCATGGGACGGAGGAAGACGCTTCCGTCGTCGAAGGAGTTCCCCTCCACCAGCACCGACGAGAGGGAGTCGGGAGGGTCGACATGGTAGAGGCCGGCGTCCGTCACGAGGAGCGCTCCGCCCTCTCTTGCCGGGACGAGCGCTAGGAATGCCGCGAGGGGACGACCGTCGAGAAAGTCGGTCTCCCGGAGAAGAACTCGAGGAGGGGGGCCAGCCTCGAGGAGCAGCGTCCAGGGAGCCCTCGGATCGTTGACGAGCGCGATCCCCAGCGAGCTGTCTCCGACGGCAACAGGCTCGGCCACCCAGAAGCAGGGCGGACCCGCCGGGAGCAAGCAGGGCTCTCCGGCGCCTGCCCGGACCGGAACAACGAGCGCAAGAAGGAGCGCAAGCCGGCACACACCGTTCGCCATTCCCCTATCACGCGCGCTCGCTCGACCGACTCCGCTTAGCGGGATCTCCGCAGGCACCTCTGGCCCTCTACTCCTGCCCGATCCCTCTCTCAGAGTGTCATCTTATCGCAGTGGAGGTGGTACGCGGGAGTTTTCGTCGGGGTTCGAGGCAGTCGATCCGGTGATCGGCGACCTCCCTTCGCCGCCCGAGGGCCGCGCTCGGCATTCGCAGCCCATGCTAGGATCCGCGGCGCCTCGGCCACGGAGCACCGGGAGGACTCGATCGATGGCCCGTCTACCCTACGTCGAACCGGAGAAGGCTTCCGAGGAGGTCCAGAAGCTGCTCGAGCGGTTGGCTCCTCTTCGGATCTACCGAATGGTGGCTCACGCCGAGACGGCGTTTCGCGGGTTTCTACGACTCGGCAACGCGATCCTCGCACGCCAGAAGCTTGCGCCCCGGCTTCGTGAGCTCGCCATCCTCCGCATCGCGAGCCTTTCCCGCGCGAATTACGAGTGGGTCCAGCACGTTGCCATTGCTCGCGGGGCCGGCGTAAGGGAGGAGCAGATCGAGGCGCTCGAGCGAGGGGAGGTAAACGGCACCGTCTTCGACGAGGAGGAGCAGGCCGTACTGAGGTTCACGACCGAGCTCACCGCGCAGGCCCGGGCCTCCGACGAGGTGTTCCAGGAAGTGGCCCGTCGGTTTAGCCCCCGCGAGATCGTCGAGCTGGTGCTGGCCATCGGCTACTACATGATGGTCGCCCGGCTACTCGAGACGACTGCCGTAGACCTCGACCCCCCTGCGACGGGTGAGTTTGTTCGCAGCTTGAGACCGTGAGGACGAGGCGCCCATGACCGGAGCGTTCTCCCGACACGACCTGGTGACCCCGGGAGGGGTTCGACTCGCGACGCTGCGGTGGCCCGGCTCCGGCCCGCCCCTCTACCTGATGCACGCCACGGGCTTCTGCGCCGCCATGTGGGACCCGGTCGCTCGCGCTCTCCTGGACGTGACCACCCCAGCTGCGATGGACGCGCGTGGGCATGGAGCCAGCGACCATCCGGACACCGAATATCCGTGGTCGCTCTTTGCGGAGGACCTGCTCCACTGGATCCGAGAGGAAGGAGATACGCGGGTGTTGGCGATCGGTCACTCGAGCGGAGCGACCGCAGTCGCGCTCGCGGCGGCGGAGGAGCCAGAGCGGTTCGCGGCGCTCCTGCTCGTCGACCCGGTCCTGCTGCGCCCGCCGGAGGAGCGCGATGACGACGAGCGGCAGGGGGGGTTCGGGCTCGCGGAGCGCACGAAGCGACGTCGTGGGGTCTTTCCGTCGAAAGAAGCGGTCCGTGAGACCTACGCCTCGCGCTTCCCGTTCTCGGGTTTTGACCCCGAGGTGTTCGAGCTCTACCTCGAGCACGCACTCCATGAGCAGGAGGACGGATCGGTGAGGTTGGCGTGTCCGCCCGAGATCGAGCGCCGCGTCTACCTCGGGACCGCGGCGGTGGATCCGTGGTCCCAGTTCCCGAAGATCCGGACTCCAACTCGGATTCTGATCCCCCAGCTCACGGGGATCCGAGCCGAGCTGCAGGAGCGGCTGGCGACGACGCTCTCCCACGCGGAGATCGTCCGCGTCCCGGGCACGCACTTCGTGGCGCTCGAGCAACCGGACCTCGTGGCCACCCACGCACGGTCGTTCTTCGACGCGATCGGGCAGTCACCCCGGCCTTAGCTCGCACTTCTCGCCGGGTTCGCCATCCCCGCCGAGCGTCAGCGCGCTCGCGTATCGAGCAGCCAGCTTCGGTAGTAAGAACAGGCCTCGAAACCGAGCCGCTCGTAGACGCGTCGGGCGGCTCGGTTCGCCTCGTCGCAGAAGAGGCTCACCGCCGGACGCCGCTCGAGGAGCTGGCGCGCCATCGCGGCGACTCCGGTCGTGGCAAGACCCCGGTTTCGCTCCTCCGCAACCGTGAAGACGCCGCCGATCTGCACGACCCGCTCGTTCTCCGGGCCGACGTGGACCTGGAAGACGATCCGCCCGCTGTCCCGCAGGATCCACCAGCGCCGCTCCCTCACGTCGTGCCTGTGCCGCTCGCGAAACAGGTGCGGATCCGCTGCGAATCGGTCGTCGCGTAGGTCCTCGCGGTACTGTTCCGCGCTGTTGGCGACGACCTCGTCGAGATCCTGCTCACGTGCGGGCACGAGCTTCACCCGCCGGCTCGAAACCCGGAGGCTCTCGCGAACCACCCGATAGACCGGCTCCCGCCGCTCCCAGACGAGCGGAGCTGCCGACGGTGCGTACGCCTGCCAGAACGGAGTCGTGAAGTCTTCAGCTCCGACGATATAACGCGGCTGGACGGGTGCCTGCGCGGCCCCCTCGCTCAGAGCCGCACACGACTCCGACCCGACCCCGGCCAGAGCGGTGCCCCCGCTCGAACCGATCAGCAGAATCCCCTCCAGAGACTCGCCGGAGAAGTAGCCCATGAACCCGGGGAGCACCCCGAGCCCTCCCGAGCGCACGACGTGCTCGAGGAAGACGTTGTGGAACGGGCGAAGACGAAGCAGTTGCAGCGCCGCGCCCCGGGCGGCTGGCGTGAGCGCACGGATCATCCCGGGAGGGTAGCAGCGATGCAGGCGCCGTTGACATCGGCTCGGCGCACCGGGCATATATCGAGGGAGTGGGGATCCGGGGCGTCGTCGAGGTGCCCGTGCTCCCCGCGGAGACTCGGCGGGCGGTCCCGGCGCGCGCGAGTGCCTGGGCGTTGGGCTTCGGCGTTCTGATCGCGGCGCTCGTCTACTACCAGGTCTGGATTC
>DAOUZG010000269.1 GCA_030665705.1 Deltaproteobacteria bacterium
GAGGTCACGGCCGTCGTGCTCGATCTGACCATGCCCGAGATGGGGGGTGAAGAGGCCCTCGAGGAGATGCGTCGAATCCGGCCCGACATCCGGATCCTGCTGGTCAGCGGGTACGGCGAGAAGGAGGTAACCCGGCGACTCACGGGAGAGAAGTTCACCGCGTTCATCCAGAAGCCCTACGAGCAGGGCGATCTCGTTGACAAGCTCCGCGAGATCCTCCAGAGCTAGCGCCCGGCGGCCGACCTCGGACCCGGCGTTGACCGGAGCAGGCCTTCCGGGTTATATGAGCGCCCCCCGCGGCTCCCCGTCTGCCTTGCGGGTGAGCTCGGGGCTGCCGACCCCCCACCGAGGCGGAGAGGAGACTCCCGATGTTCTACCTCGAGAAGCTTGATCGTCTGGTCATCCCGCGAACGGAGCTCACCTATCCCGGGCACCGGCTCGACCTCCACGAGAAGGCCGCCCAGGCCCCCGTGGATCACGTCATGGCCGACTTCGAGGATGCCTGCCCCTACGAGTTCAAGGGCGAGCCCTCGAGGAAGGTCATGGTCGAGGCCCTCAACAAGATCGACTTCGGGGGCAGGGTCGTAACCGTGCGCCCCAATAACGTCCAGTCGAAGTACTTCCTCGGGGACGTCGAGGCGGTCATGACCGGGGCACCGAACTGCTTCCACGGGATCATCCTCCCGAAGACCAACGATCCGAAGGACATCGTCTATCTCTCCCGACTACTCGAGGCCTACGAGCGAGAGGCCGGGTGGACCACGAGGGTGATGATCGAGGCGCTGATCGAGACTCCGATCGCTCTGGTTAACGCCTACCCGATCGCAACCGCCTCGGATCGGATGGCGGGGCTCATCTTCGGGATCGCCGACTTCGCATCGGCGATGGGCGTGCCGGAGATGGTCGAGAACCAGAACCGGAACTTCCATTACGCCAAGCAGGCCGTCGCCGTAGCCGCAAAGGCTGCTGGGCTCCATGCCATCGACAACGCGTGGCTGCGCCTCTGGCGCAAGGACACCGCGCCCGAGGAGCGCAAGGAGACTCAGCGCGGGCTCCGGGAGAAGTGCGAGACATCCGCAGCACTGGGGATGGACGGAACCTGGGTCATTCACCCGCAGCAGGCCGAGATCTCGAATGCCGCCTTCAGCCCGTCCGACGAGGAAATCGAGGAGGGGAGGCACGCGGTCACCTACTACCACGAGCAGGGGGGCGGCTCGATCTACGATCCGAAGTACGGGAAGTTCCACGACGAGGCGACGATCAAGGGCGTCCTGATGCTGCTCGCCAAGGGCGTTCAGGCCGGAAAGGTCGACGACAGCTTCCTCCAGGAGATGGCGAAGAAGAGTGAGGAGGTGAGCGGTTACAACATCCTCGAGATGATGCGGAGGGTCACCTAGCGGATGAGCTCGAAGGAGGTGCCGCCCCACCTCGTGCGCGCCTGGCACGAAACCCCGCCGGACCAGCTCATCGGCCGGGGGCACCCAGCGGGTGACTTCCTCGAGGCGTACGAGTGGACGGTGCTCGAGCGCGCGCCCGGAGTCCTGCGGGTGGAGGCGCAGCTTCCCCCCCAGGTCCAGAACCCGCGGGGGCAGCTCTTCGGTGGCTTCACTCCCACCTACGTCGACCTGATCTCCCTGCTCACCACCCGCGAGGGGATGCCCCGGGACATGCCGTGGCGCTGGCTCGCCACGACCAGCATGCACGTCCAGTACTTTGCACCGGTGGAGGGCCCGCGCTTCGTGATGGAGGCGCGCGTGGTGAACCGCAGTGGACGGGCGTTCACCGTCGAGAGCCGGTTCCTGGACGGCGAAGGGTCCCTTCTCGTGCTGGCGCTGACGTCGATGCTCGAGGTCCGCTAAGGAACCTGGCGCGAGATTTCGTAGACCGCGAGCGGCTCGGGTGAGGTCGCGCTGTAGATCTCGACGAACAGGCGGTCTCTGTCGGGAACGAGCACCGCAAAGCCGAGCTCATCTTGTTTCCCACTTGCGAAGAGCAGCTCGTGCGCGGGCGCGGGAACGAGGCTCCCGAGCCTTGCGAGGCGGGCGAGCCGATTCAGGAACAGGAGGTCGAGGCCGCAGCGCTTGACGGGGGTGTGATACGCCCCCGAGCCCGAAACGACCTGGTAGCGCACGCCGGGATGATCCACGCGGACGAGCTGGAGGCTGTGATCGTGGCCCGAAACAACGAGATCGACGGGAACGTCGCGGAGCACATCGTACACGGCCCGTCGGTAGGCTCGGTATCCCCACGCATACAGGTTCTGGTCTCTCGTGTGGGACAACAACGTGCGCTCCAGTCCGAAGCTCAGCGGCAGCAGGGCCGTTTGGGTCAGCCAGTAGAGGTCCTTGTGCAGGGCGGTGAGACGAGAAGCACCGTTGTGGAGGCCGTAGCTCTCGAGCGGATGGTGGGTGGCGAGCACTCGCCACGCATCGGGTCGTTCCTCACGGGATCGCGCGATCTCGGCCCGTAACGCGGTCGCAGCGGCGCGGCGGTCGTCCGCGTCCCGGATCATCTGCTCGCTGTCCACGACGAAAAGGACCACCTCGCCCAAATCGATCGTCCGGACCGGATCCGAGCGGTCCAGGCCGCACCCGTGGGCGAGATAGCTCCATTTCGGAGCAACGGAGGGGAAGAGCGCACAGGCGTTGTCGGTAGACTCCGGATCCGCGTGGTGGTCGTGGTTCCCCGCGATGCCGATCACGGGCCGTCCGGGAAGCTCCCGGCGGTACGGCTCGAACACGACTGCGAGCTGATCCTCGGGAGAGGTAGGCTTCTCGCAGCCCTGCTTCGAACGCGGGGGATCCCCCAACTCGTGACACACACCGAGAAGCCCATCGGTGTAGAAGACGTCGCCGAGGATGAGGAGCGGCGCGGCCGGTGCACCGCGGAGGCGGTCCCGGATGGCCCTGGCCAGATCCGGGACGCCCGGAACGAAGGTGCCCACGTCACCGACAACCGCGACCGCAGCCGGCCGGGGCGATGGAATGCGGCGGCTCAGGTCCGGCGTGCGAATGGTGCCCCGCGTCGGGGGA
>DAOUZG010000173.1 GCA_030665705.1 Deltaproteobacteria bacterium
CCACTGACGTCCATCCGGCTCCCGTATCGGCCGTCCGGGCCGGAAGCCTGACCCGGTGCTACCGTTTTTTTCATGCGAATCCTCGCGCTCGACTACGGTCGGCGCCGAATCGGGGTCGCCGTGACCGATCCGAGCGGGAGCGTCGCCCAGCCGCTCGAGACCCTGGACGTCCGTGGTCCCAGGGCCGCCCTCCCCCGGATCGCAGAGCTCACGCGCACCTACGAAGCCTCCCGGATCGTGGTCGGCCTGCCGATCCACATGGACGGGCGCGAAGGACCGGAGGCGGAGGCAGCGCGGGCCTTCGGCGCCTCGGTGGAGGCAGCCACGAACGTCCCGGTAGAGTTCTTGGACGAGCGCTGGACAACCGTCGAGGCGGACCGGCTTCTGTCCACGGCCGGAGTTCGCGAGCGCAACCGTCGGGGCCGGAGGGACCGGATCGCTGCCGCAATCCTGTTGCAGACCTGGCTCAGGAGGGAGAGTCACTGAGACGAGCAGTACTCCTGGCCGGTCTCCTTCTGGTCGGGGCAATCGCGCTGCCCGTCTGGGGCCTCTTCTCCCCCGCGGCAACCCGCGGGGAGAGCCGCGTGTTCGCCATCACCCCGGGGGAATCCGTCTCCTCGGTGGCACGCAGGCTCGAAGCCGAGGGCCTTCTGCCGGACCGACCGCTCTTCGGGCCCCGGGTCGTCGTTCTGCTGGCGCGCCTGTCGGGTGCGGACCGTCAGATCAAGGCCGGAGAATACGAGCTCTCCCCCACCCTCACCCCGGCACAGATCCTCGCGCGGTTGCGGTCCGGGGCGATCCGCACCGTTCCCGTGACCCTTGTGGAGGGCCTTCGGGCGGACGAGGTCGCGGAGCGGCTCGAGGCTGCGGGCATTACGCCTGCCGCGGCTCTCCTGGAGCGTACCCACGACGCGGCGTTCATCAAATCGCTCGGCATCGAAGCCGAGACGCTCGAGGGTTACCTCTACCCCGAGACCTACCGCTTCCGTCGCGACACCCCGGCCGGCGAGGTGCTGCAGATGCTGGTTAAGGAGTTCCGCGCGCGATGGACGAGCGACGACCACCGACGCCTCGAGGCGTCCGATCGAACCCTCCACGAGGTCTTGACGATTGCTTCGATCGTCGAGAAGGAGACCGCCGTTCCCGAAGAACGCCCGCTCGTGGCGGCCGTCTTTCTCAACCGCTTGAAGCGCAGGATGCGCCTGCAGTCGGACCCCACCGTGATCTATGGGATCGTTCGCACGCGGGGTCGCTTCGACGGAAACCTCCGGAAGCGGGACCTCCGGGAGAACACGCCCTACAACACCTACACCCGGGGCGGACTTCCCCCCGGGCCGATCGCGAACCCGACCATCGACTCCATCCGAGCCGTACTCAGCCCCGCCGACGTCCCCTACCTCTACTTCGTGTCGCGAAACGACGGCACGCACGTGTTCTCCCGGTCGCTCGAGGAGCACACGCGCGCGGTGAACCGCTACCAGCGGAGGGGGAGGAGACGCGCGGCGCCGTCCCAGACGGCCGACGACGACTCAAGCTAGGGGGGCGGAGGCTCCTCCCTGGGCATCACGCGCCCCTCGAGCCATCGGAGCCACTCTTCGATGACGACGTCTTCGGGGTCGAGCGCGAGGGCCTGCTGGTAGGCCTCGCGTGCCGGCTCGAACTCCCGGGCTCTCAGGTGGCATCGCGCGATTCCACGCAACGCGTCGGCCCGCTGAGGGCCGGTGGCACTCTTCGTGGCTGCGCGTTTGAACGCGAGGATTCCCGCCTCCTGGTAGCCGGAGCTGCAGAGAACCTCGCCGAGCTCCAGAGGCACGCGCGGATCGTGTGGAAGCCAGCGCTCCGAACGGAGCAGGTGGAAGATGGCGACCTCGGTGTCTCCGTGCTCCGCCGCGCAGACCCCACTCCAATAGGCGTGCCGCCCTTCTCCGCCGGGGAAGTCCGGGTGCACGTAGTTGCTCGCCTCCGCGCAGTCTCCCACTGAGAACGACCCGAGCCCGCGCGGGGCCAGACTCGGCCGCTCTTCCAGGGCCCCCGGCGTGAGCTCGTCGAGGAGAACGGGCACGAGGAAGAAGCCGAACTCAGCGCTGTACGTAACGGGGTCGGGCAGCCGTGCCCGCTCGGTCTCGGGGAGCTTCTCCCAGTACCCCCGATAGGCCTGGAGGACCTCCCCGAGCAGGACCGGGTCGGCGACCCCGACATTGCGGCCAGAGACGAGCTGACGGAGTGTGCTTCGGGCGAAGACGTGCGGCCCCTTCAGGTCCCCGCCGTCGGAGAGCCGCTGCCAGACCTCCAGCAGGGAGAGGCGAAGCCGGGCGTCCGACTCCAGCACCCGAGGTGCCACAACCAGGGTCCCGGTCCCTTCTCCGAGAATCTCCGGGCTGATACAGACGTTGCCGGGCGCGCAGAGGACCGTGCGGTCGTTCCAGATGACGTCGAACGATCCGGGGAGCCGAAACCCCGCCGCCTCCAGGTCGCGCAGGGCTCGGCGCACCCGGAGCTGGGCCTGGGACTCCGAGATGCGGGTCTGCGGGAGGAGGATGCAGCCGACCATGGAGACGAGGAGGAGAAGGCGGAGTGCGCGCACCGTGACCGAGAGGGTACCCGAGACGGTCAGTCGGGCATCGCCACCTCGCCTAGAAGCTCGATCGAGTCGAGGACCCGGCCGGCACCCATGGCGACGGCGGTGAACGCGTCCTCGGCGCGGACGATCGGGAGATGGGTCTCCTTTCGCAGGAGCTGATCGAAGTCTCGCAGCATCGCTCCGCCACCCACGAGCATGATGCCGCGATCGACGATGTCGGCCGCGAGCTCGGGGGGAGTCCGCTCCAACGTACGCAGGACCGTGTCGACGATCTGGTGGATCGGCTCGCCGAGAGCCTCTCGAATCTCTTCGCTGGCGATGACCACGACCTTCGGGATCCCGGCAATCAGGTCTCGCCCCTTGATCTCCATCGTCTTGCTGGCCGAGTTCGACATCACGGTCCCGATGGTGATCTTGACGATCTCCGCGGTGCGCTCACCGATCAGGAGGTTGTACTTGCGCTTGACGTAGTGGATGATCGCGTCGTCCATTTTGTCTCCACCGACCCGGACGGAGCTGGACGTCACGATCTGCGAGAGCGAGATGACGGCTACATCGGTGGTACCGCCACCGACATCGACGACCATGTTCCCGGTTGGCTCGGTCACGTTGAGGCCAGCACCGATCGCCGCCGCCATCGGCTCTTCGATCAGGTAGACCTCCCGCGCCCCCGCGGAGATGGCGGACTCTCGGACCGCTCGTTTCTCGACGGACGTGATGCACGGTGGAACGCAGATGATGATCCGCGGGCGAACGAGCTTGCGTCGGTTGTGAGCGCGCTGGATGAAGTAGCGGAGCATCGCCTCGGTCACTTCGAAGTCCGCGATGACTCCGTCCTTAATGGGCCGAATCGCCCGGATCGTCCCAGGCGTGCGCCCGAGCATCTCCTTCGCCTCGGATCCCACCGCGAGAACCCGTTGTCCGCCTCCCACCGCATCGGTGACGGCTACGACCGACGGCTCGCTACAGAGAATCGCACGACCCCGAGCGTAGACGAGCGTGTTTGCCGTACCGAGGTCGATCGCGAGATCGTTCGAGAGTAGACCTGCCAGCCAGTTAAAGAACATCTCGCCGCCCTCGGCCGTGTAGAGGTATCCCCCCTCTTCATCGGCAGAAACGGCGAGAGGTTGAGTAGTTGGCGCCGAACGGGCGCCAGATCAGTCGGGCTCGCGATCAGTCCGGCTCGGGCAGGGGCTCCGCGAGCAGGGCGCGCAGATTCTCCACGCGGCTGCGGACGTCGTCCACGCTGCTGCGCACGTCATCGAGGCGGGCTCGCTGCGCTTCGATCACGAGATCGCGGCGCTCCACCGCCGCGCGCAGCGCCGCGGCTTCGGCCTCGAGCGCGTCAAGCCTGCGCCCGAACCAAACCCCGCTGCCGGCCAGGAGCAGAAGTGCTACGACGAGTGCGCCAGAAACGATCAGGATCGGCCAGGAAGGACGACGCCGCCTCGGCACCTCCTCCGCGGCCTCGTGCCCGGCGTCCTCGTCGGACGGCACGGCACGGAGATGGCGATCATCAGCCACCGGTTAGCTCTGAATCACCAGCTTCGAGAGGGACGTCCGGCGGAGATTTGTCTTCTGGATCGTGCGGACGAGCTCCGTAACCTTTTCAGTGTCGGTCTCGAAGGGATTGTTACAGATCACCCGGACGTTCAGCAGGTTGCCGAGCCGGATGTTGGACCAGTCGAGGTCATACTGGATGTTGTTCTGGCGCGCGAGCTTGATGAAGTCTCCCCGCATTCTCGCCCGAGTGTCTTGCGGGGGCTCCGTCTTCGCCTTCTCGATCTCCTGGTCGGTGACCCAGCGCTCGACGGCCCCCCGACGCTCGAGCAGGTAGTAGAAGCCCCGATCGGTTCGGATATCGTGGTACTGCAGATCGAGCATGAACACCCGAGGATCGCTCCAGCTCAAGTTGTGCCGCTCGGCGTAGGCCCGTAGCAGCTTTCGCTTGATCACCCAGTCGACCTTACGGTCGAGCTGGTCCGGATCAGTGTCCAGGCAATCGAGCACATAGCCCCACTCCACGGCCCCCTGACGGTGCTCCTCGCTGACCGGGTACTGCTCGATGTACTTGAGCGCCATCTCCACGTACTCTTTCTGAATCTCGATGGGTGAGTACTCGCGCCCGTTCTCCAGCCGCAGCTTCCGCTTGCAGGTCGT
>DAOUZG010000194.1 GCA_030665705.1 Deltaproteobacteria bacterium
CCCGAGTACCTCGTACGCCCACCGGCCGCCCAGCATGATGCCGCATCCGAGGAAGAACCAGGCGGTGAGGGTCCAGCGGCGGGTCGTCCGAAACCAGTTCTGGCCGAGCTCCCCGGTGGCGAGCGCCGCGAATGCGAAGGCAAACGGCACCGCGAACCCGACGAAGCCGAGGTAGAGGATGGGCGGGTGGATGAGCATGGCCGGGTGCTGCAGGAGCGGGTTGAGCCCCTGGCCGCTCGAGAAGCGCTGCGCAAACGGTGTGGGATCGAACGGGTTGGTGACGAACCCGACGAGCGCTGCGAAGAAGAGCACGTTGGCCATCAGACACACGATGACCCAGGGCATGAGCTTGCGGTTGCGCCTGCGGTTCAGAAAGACACACAGCGCGCTGAAGCCTGCCAACACCCATCCCCAGAGAAGCAGCGACCCGGCCTGTCCCCCCCACAACGCGGGGATCTTGTAGGCCCAGGGCTGTTCGCGGCTCGAGTTCTGCGCGACGTAGGCGAGGTCGAACCGGTCGGTGAGCAGCGCCGTCTCGAGACCGAGAGCCGCCAGGCTCAGGAGCACGAAGACCGCATAGACCGCTCGTTCGGCGCTGACGACGAGGTCCGCCCGCTCTCTTCGCGCTCCGAGCACGGCGGCCACCATCGCGTAGACCCCGAACAGGAGCGTCAGGTACACGGCGGAGGAGCCGAGTTCGATCATCTCACACGCCTAGCCCGTCTCGTGGGTTCAGGCCTCGGTCCCGGGCGCTACCTCGTACTTCGAAGGGCACTTCGCCATGACGCGACGCGCGAGGAACGTGCTTCCCTGTTGCTCGCCTTCGACCACCACCTCGGCGCCATCGCCGAAAAGATCGGGAACCTCGATGCCGAGGAGCCGAACGGGCAGGCTGGCCCCCGTCTCGTCCGCGATCACAAAGTCGACGTACCCCGCCCTTAGATCCTTGCGGATCGAGCCGTCGCGGACGAACCCGTGCACCCGAAACTGTCGGTCCCCGTCGGACGGGCTCTCCGCGCTGGCCTGGGTGTAGGCCGAGACGGTCGAGTAGTAGGCGAACGTCCCCTCGCCGGCACCCCCCAGGGTGACCAACAACGCCACCCCGAGGAAAATCGACAGTGTTGCTAAGGCGATCTGGGCGCCTTTGCTCATCGGTCGCTCGTACTCCCTACGGCCCCGTGCCAACTTCGGGCTCGAACGGCAAATTCCCCGCGGCAGCGCTCGAGCAAAGCGGAGCGCTAAGGCTAACTTTCGGCCTGAGGGGCGTCAAACACGCCCTCTGGTCCCGAGGAGGTTGCGTAGGATGAAGGCGGAGCTCTCCCACGACACCGAATTTCCCGAGGAGTTCCCACGAGACGGCCTTCCCGAAGTCGCCGTGATGGGGCGCTCCAACGTCGGCAAGTCGAGCCTGATCAACGCGCTACTCGGGCGACGCGGCCTAGCCCGTACGAGCGGACAGCCCGGCAAGACGCGCCGGATCCATTTCTACCGCGTCGGAGATGCCGTTTATGTGGTGGACCTTCCGGGCTTCGGATACGCGGCGGTCGGTCGGCAGGAGCGTCGGCGTTGGAAGTCGATGGTCGAGGCCTACCTCCGAGGAACGCGGGGACCCCTTCGCGGAGCCGTTCTGCTGGTGGACATTCGCCGGGGTCCGGAGGAAGAGGAGCAGCAGCTTCTGGACTGGCTTCGCTCCGAGCAGATCCCCGTCGGGCTGGCGCTCACGAAAAGCGACAAGCTCTCCCGCTCCCGCGTGCTCTCGCGCCTCGAGGAGCTCGGGAAGGCGGTCGACCTCCCGTCCGAGCGCGTCGCCGCCGTCTCGGCCCGGACGAAGCGGGGCGTTGGAGCCATCGCCGGGTGGGTCGGCGACTGGACTGGCGTCGAGCTTCGAGGTCCCGACGGGCGCCCCCTGGCCGACGCGTAGCTCTCCACCACGCCGTCGCGACGCCAACCCGGTGAGAAATGCGGGCTAGCGAAACAGATCGCGGGCCGGATCGCGGAGGAGATCTCTCAGCTTGCCGCTCCCCCCGGGCTGAACTCCCTCGATCCAGACCGCCGGCCTGCCGGACTCCTTCTGCATGAGGATCCCCGCCGCCGCCGCGAGTTGGTCGGCAACCGCCATCACGGTGACCTGCAGAAGGCGGCCTCGGCGATCGCGGGTGCCCCGCTGATCCTGGAGCGGGGCTAGACCCGCGACGCCGATCGCCACGTCGACCAGCCCCTCCCGCCACGGTCGCCCGAAGGTGTCGGAAACGATCACGGCGCGGCTCGGACCGAGAGCGCGACGGAGCCGCCGAGCGGAGGCGTCGGGATCTGCGGGGAGGAGCAGGGCGGTATCGTCGTCGGCCGCGTTGGACTGGTCCACTCCCGCGTTCGCGCAGATCAGGCCGTGCCGCGTCTCGCAGATGAGGACCCCGGGTACCGCGCGTACGATCCGAACGGTCTCCCCGAGGATCACCTCCACCAGACGTGGGTCCTTCTCGGTCTTGCCGGCAAGCTCCTCCGCCTTCGGCGACGGCTCGACCTGCGAAAGCTGGACGATGCGCCCCTCTGCCTTCGATACGATCTTCTGGGCAACCACGAGCACGCCCTCGCCCGCAGGGACGCGCGGGGCCAGCAGTCGACCGAGGTCGTCCCCGGGGCGCACCTCCGGAAGATCGGCGATCGCGCGCAGCCGGAGCTCCGTCACGGGTCGCGTAGCTTCCGGAGAAGTTCGACGGTCCGCCCGCCCAGGCCCGCGTCGCGGATCCGATCGGCATCCTCGGGGGTGTCGAGGTCGATCCGGATCGCCTCCGGAATCTCATGGACGAGGAGGGGCTCGATCCCTCGCTCGCGCGACGCTGCTACGTGTTGGTCGAAGCTGAGCGGTCCGAACCGCGCGGGAACGCAATTCGGAGGTCGACGCAGGAGGAGGGCCGTTCCCCCGTCGCCGGAAGGAACGATCACGACCGACGCCTCGCGGCCTCCTTCCACAACCGTCTCCACATCGATGGGGCGAAGGAGGGGAAGGTCCCCGAGCACGACGACGGTCGCGTCCGAACCCTCGGTCTGCGCCTCCGCATTCGCCTGCTCGATCGCCGCGTTCAGCCCCGGGTCGGGCCGTTGAACCCTCGCGCTCGCGCCGCACGCCTCCGCCACACGCCCCACCTCCTCGTCGTCCGTCAGAACGCGCACGTCCTCGATCGCCGGGATGGCCGTCAGTGTGGATAGCACGTCCTCGAGCATCGCCCGGCCGAGCGCCTCCACGTCGGCGTCGGTGAACCGGGCCCGTAGGCGGCTCTTCGCGTAGCTGAAGCTCTTGAACGGAACCAGCGCGACGATCTTCACCGCTCCATCTCTGCGAGCTCGAGCGCGGCCTGAGCCACCTGCGCCGCGACCTCCGGGCTCCGCATGAGCGTGTCCTCGACCCGTACCCGCAGGCCCAGCGCCTCTACCCGCGGCGCGAGGTCGGCGTCGACCCGATCGATCACCATGCCCCGCGCGATCTCTCTGTAGAGCGAGGCTACGCCGAGTGCAGACACCTCGACCCCCTCCGCCCGCAGCAGACGATCCGCCGGCCCCTTCACCGGGGCGCCTCCGATGATGGGACTCACGGCCACCGCCCGGCGACGTGCCCGGAGACGCGCCTCGATCGCTGGGATCGCACGGATCGTTCCGACCGAGACGATCGGATTGCTCGGACAGACGAGGACGGTCCGGGCTTCGTCGAGCGCCTCCAGCACGCCCGGGGCCGGGCGCGCGCTTCGAGCCGCGGAGAGGTCCACCTCGACAACGTCGTCGGGCGCCCCATCCCGAACGAGGTACTCCTCGAAGTCGGTCACCTGCCCGTCCGCCCGAACCACGCGAGTGGGAGCGGGATCGTCGGTCATGGGGAGAAGCTGGAGTTCCAGGCCGAACCCGCGGACGATCTCGGCGGTAACCTGCGAGAGCGGGGCCCCCTCCCGAAGCCGCTCCGTTCGGTGGATGTGCGTGGCCAGATCCCGGTCTCCCAGCTGAAACCACGTGTCGGAGCGGAACCGGTGCAGTGCGCTCAGACACGCCGTGGTGTCTTCTTCGATTCCCCAGCCCGTGTCCTGCCGAACCACGCCTGCCAGCGTGTAGGTCACGATGTCGAGATCCGGGCACACCCGGAGGCCGAAGAAGTCCCGGTCGTCGCCGGTGTT
>DAOUZG010000240.1 GCA_030665705.1 Deltaproteobacteria bacterium
TCGTCCGGTCCCGTGGGATTCGAGATCTTCGACGAGGGCGGTCTCGCCATGACGCCCTTCCAGCAGCGGGTCCGGTACCGACGAGCGCTGGAGGGGGAACTGGGACGGACGATCGCACGGTTCGGCCCCGTCCACTGGGCGCGCGTCCACATCAACCTTCCCCAACGCGCGCTGCTCTCGCGACGCCAGCAGAAGCCGAGCGCGTCGGTCGTCGTCAGCCTCACCAGCGGTGGGTCTCTGGATCAAGCACAGGCCCGGGGCATCGCTCAGCTCATCGCCGGGGCGGTCGAGGGGCTCGACACCCAGAACGTGACCATCCTAGACGCACGCGGCCGCGTCCTGGTACGGCCGACCTCCGACGAGGGAGACATGCTCGCGGCGGAGGCTCAAGACATGCGACGGGCGCTCGAGCGCGAGCTCGCCGACCGCGCCCAGGAGCTACTCGACGCCGCACTCGGCGGCGGACGCTCGGTCGTGACGGTCGCCAGCACGATCGACATGCGCCGAATCGAGGAGACGCAAAAAAGTGTGAATCCCGATCAGACCGCCGTCTTGAGCGAGCAGCGGGTCGAGGAAAGCCGAACCGAGCCTGTGCTCACTCCGGGCGGGATTCCGGGAACCCCCACCAACGTCCCGGGACGGGGGCCCGGAGCAGAGGTGGCCGGTGGCCCGCCGAGCACGGAGACGATCACGCGGGAGACAATCAACTTCGAGGTGACCCGGGCCACGACCCACACGGTGGTCCCGATCGGCGCCATCCAGCGACTGTCGGTCGCGGTCCTCGTCGATGGCACCTACGTCACCCCGGAGGGCGCAGCGGGAGAGGAGGGGGCAGCACCGCAGTATCAGCCTAGAACCGACGAGGAGCTCGGTCAGATCACCGAGATCGTGAAGCGCGCGGTCGGCTTCGATGGCACCCGCGGGGACGTGATCGAGGTGCAGAACCTGCCCTTCCGGTCACCGCTCGAGGAGGTCCCGCAGGTCTCGGTTCCCTTCTGGGAGCGGCCTGAGCTCCTCGCTCTGGTTTCCACGCTCACGCGGGGTCTAGCCGTCTTCGGTGGGTTCCTGTTGCTCGCCCTTCTCGTGATTCGGCCCGCTCTGCGACAGCTCGCCAGCGCACCGGCCGCGGCGGGGCTGGCGAGGTCTGCGGCGGGAGGCGAAGGAGCCGCAGGTGCGGACGGGACCCCTCTGCAGATCCAGGAGAACGCCGAACTCTCCATCCCGATCTCCAAGGACCAGGCGCGAGTCGTCGCTGAGGCGATGAGACAATGGCTGCGCGAGTAGGCGGACGGAAGCGCCTGAGCGGCGTCCACAGGGTCGCGATCCTGCTGCGACTCTTGGACGAGGACGTCGCGACGGAGATCCTCAAGCACCTCGATGATAGGGACATTGCACGGATTCACCGGGCCGATGCGGACCTCGGAAACTCCAACCCCGACGTGCTCCGAGAAGTGGCACGCGAGATCCGCACACGGCTCGTCGCCGGAGGCGACCAGATTGGGAAGGTACAGCGCAAGCGGGTCGAGCATCTCCTCGAGCGCATCTTCGACGCGGAGAAGCTCGCCAACATCTTCGGCCGCACGGACACGGAGGTCGCGAAGCTCCAGGACACACTCGCCGACATCGATCCCCGGGTCATCGGACGTATCCTGAGCCGCGAGTACCCGCAGACCTCGGCGCTCGTCCTCTCTCAGCTCCCACCGGTGCAGGCGTCGGAAGTGTTGCTCGCCCTTCCGGACGATTACCGCGTGGAGGTGATGATGCGCCTCGCTCGGCTGGACCAGATCTCGGAGGAAATGCTCGTCGAGCTCACGCATGCCCTCAAGCGAGAGCTCTCCGGTCTCGAAGGCGCGATGCAGGCGCAGGAGATGGTCGGGATCGATCACGCCGTGCAGATCTTCGGGAATCTCGACCGGAGCAACGAGACCACACTTCTCGAGGCGATCTCGGAGCAGGACGAAGACATCGCACAGCAGGTGCGGGAACGCATGTTCACCTTCGAGGACCTGCTGGAAGTCGATGATCGGGGGATTCAGACCCTCCTTCGAAACGTCGAGAGCAAAACGCTCGTCCTCGCGCTTCGCGGCGCGACCGACGAGCTCAAGGAGAAGTTCCTGAAGAACGTATCCAAGCGGGTCGCCTCCTCGATCGAGGAGGACCTCGAGACGCTCGGACCGGTGCGTCTCTCCGAGGTCGAAGCCGCCCAGAAACAGATCGCGAACTCGGCGCGCGAGCTACAGGAGCGCGGCGAGATCATCGGCGCGGGGAGCGACGATGTCGTCGTCTGAGCAGCTACCGCCGATCGCGCTCGTTGATCTGGACCGGGATGCGACTCCGGCCCCGGGGACCGAGTTCACCGAGCAGACGGAATTCGAACGCGTCGATCAGATACGCCCGCCGACTCCGACCCCGGAGGAGGCGTACCAGGCGGGACTCGCCGAGGGAGAGGGGATCGGACGCTCGGCGGCGGCCAAAGAGCTCGAGCCCGTGATCGGACGCTTCGAGGAGTTGATGCGATCCCTCTCCTACATCCGCGAACGCCGTTTGGAGGAGACGGAACGCGAGTTGGTGGAGGTGGCCAGCGAGATGGCGAAGCGAATCCTTCACGGCGAGCTGCAGCTCGAGACCGACGCGGTGATGCGGGTGGCCCGCGCCTGTCTACAGGAAGCCAAGGAGGAGGGAACGCGGACCCTTCGCGTCAATCCGACCGATGCCGAGCTCGTCCGCACTCACCTGCCAGAGCTCGAGCTCGACGTCGCGGAGCACGCGCTCCAGATCGCGGCCGACCCCCGGGTTCCGCCGAGCGGCGTCGTTCTCGAGACGCCCCGCTGCTGCTACGACGGGCGACCCGAGCGGATGCTCGCGGTCGCGCGGGCCCAGCTGGAACTGAACCTGGAGACGTCCTCATGACGATCCCGTCGCTCGACCTCGCAGCCGTGGAAGCTCGACCGTCGAAGGGCGGCTACGTCTCGGCGGTCCGGGGACTGATCGCCGAGTCTCAGGGTCTCCAGCTTCCGGTGGGCGCAATGGCCGAGGTGGAGACGAATTCGGGCTTCTCCGAGGCCGAGGTGGTCGGTTTCCGGGACGGTCGCCTTCAGCTGATCCCGCTGACCGGTATGCGAGGAATCGGGCCCGGATGCCGGGTATGGCCGATTGCGGGGCGAGCCTCGATCCGCGCGGGCGAGTTCCTGCTGGGACGTGTCGTCGACGGGATGGGGCGACCCATCGACGGCGGCCCTCCGTTTCCTTTCGGCTCCGAGGCACCGCTCTACAGCGACCCGATCCCTCCGCTCGACCGTCCCATCCTCGAGAAACCGCTCGACGTCGGCGTCCGTGCGATCAACGCGTTTGCCACGTGTGCCCGAGGACAGCGGCTGGGCCTCTTCGCGGGCTCGGGCATCGGCAAGAGCATT
>DAOUZG010000175.1 GCA_030665705.1 Deltaproteobacteria bacterium
GGACCAGCTTCGAGGGCAACCCGACTTCCTCCTGGAAGTAGCGGTCTCGACTCCCGCGCCGCATGGCTCCGAGCGACCCCATCGCCCGGTAGACCTTGTAGCTCCGCCCCTGGTGCAGAACGACCTCGCCCGGGCTCTCGTCGGTTCCCGCGAACAGCGACCCCATCATCACCGTGTCGGCGCCGGCCGCGAGTGCCTTCGTGATATCCCCGGAGTACTTGATTCCTCCATCGGCGATGAGGGGGATGCCGTGCCGCTGGCAGACCTCGCTCGCCTCCAAGATCGCGGTGAGCTGTGGGACACCGACCCCCGCGATCACACGGGTCGTGCAGATCGAGCCGGGCCCGACCCCGCAGCGCACGCCCGAGACCTGGGCTTTGATCAGGGCTTCCGCGCCCTCGGCGGTTGCGATGTTCCCTCCCACGATCTCGACGTCCGGGAAGGTGCTTCGGAGCTCCCGGATCGCGTCGAGCACGGCCTGTGCCTGTCCGTGCGAGCTATCGACGAGCAGAAGGTCGGCCCCCGCCGCCAGAAGCGCCTCGGCCCGCTCGAGACATTCACGCGAGACGCCCACGGCACCGCCCACCTGCAGGCGCCCGAGCGAGTCCTTGCTGGCGTTCGGGAAGAGATGGGTCTTCTCGATGTCCTTCATCGTGATCAACCCGCGAAGGTTCCCGGTGCCATCGGTGACGAGGAGCTTCTCGATCCGGTTCCGGTGCAGCAGCTCCTTGGCGCGTTCCATCGAGACCCTGACTTCGACCGTGATCAGTCCCTCGGCAGTCATGACGCTCGAGACGGGAGGATCGAGGTCCTTGACGAAGCGCAGGTCCCGGTGCGTGACGATTCCGACGAGCTTCTCGCCGCGGACGACCGGCAGGCCGGAGATCTGGTGCCGGCCCATGATTTCGAGCGCCTCGCCGATCGTCTGGTCGGGTTCGAGCGTGATCGGGTCGACAATCATCCCCGACTCGGAGCGCTTGACCTTGGCGACCTCGGACGCCTGCTCCTCGATCGAGAGGTTCTTGTGGATGAACCCGATCCCACCCTCCTGGGCCATGCAGATCGCGAGGCGGTACTCGGTGACGGTGTCCATCGGTGAGGAGACCAGCGGGATCGCGAGTCGGATCGATGGAGTGAGCGGGGCCGAGAGGTCCACGTCCGCGGGGTGGACGGAGGAGCTGCGGGGCACAAGAAGGACGTCGTCGAAGGTAAGACCGTCCTGAAGGTGGGCCTGGGGCAAACGCGCCTCCCGCAGCCGTGGGGACTCCCCAGATGAGCGCGGGACTTTAGTGGCCGTCCTCCGATCCGTCAACCTCGGGAATCTTCACGGTCGACGGGTCGGCGACGTCGGTGCTGCCGACGGCGCGGGCGAACGAGCGCAGCACCGCCTCCTGGATCACGAGCGCCACGGAAGGGGCTTCCTTGCGAAGCCGCAGGTAGGCGGTTCGCTCGAGCGCAAAGGCCCGCACGACGCTCTGGGCGACCACGTCGCAACGCCGTCGTCCCACAACGAGGAGACTGAGGCCCCCGATCAGGTCCCCCGCTCCGACGGAACAGAGGGGCTGGCGCCGGACCTCGACACGGGCCTCCCCCTCGAGCAGAAAGAGCAGCTCCTCCGCCTCGCGTCCGGATCGGAAAAGCGATCGCCCGGACTCGTAGCGTCGCTCGGAGAGATACGGAAGGAGCGCGAGACGCTCGGCCCGTTCGAGCTCCTCCAGCAGCGGGAAGCCCTCGAGGGGATCTCTCACGGGATGAGTCTCGCGAAGAGCGCGTGCACCGCCGCCCGGCGCTCCTCTCCGGCCTGATCGGGGAGTCCTACGACGGAGCGCTCCACTCCGAGAATGCCGTCGTCGTCCTCGGTGGGCGTGTCGACCGACGAACCACCGACGACGAGCCGCACCAGCGGGCGCCCGCTCGTCTCGAGGCGCGAGCGGACCGGCTCGGTTCTCTCCGAAGCCTCGGAAAGAGGCTGGGAGAGAACCTCGATGGCACCCCACATCCCGTAGCTCACCAGCGACCAGACGGGGCGGAATCGCTCGTCCGAGGGGAGCGTTACGAGGCAGAGGGAGACCGGGTCGTCGAGCAGGATCTCGGCAAGCGGCCGTACCCGGTGGACGAGCCCAGGCCGTTCTCGTTCCGCGACGGGCGAGCGCACTCCGGGGAACTCGGAGAGGGCATCGAGGAGGGCCTGGAGCGCCCCGTCGTCCGAGAAGATCACCGGCACCCTCACCGGTCCCGCAATCGGCGGCCGCTGGGCCGCCGCCCAGTCCTGGATGCAGCGAACCTGCTGGGCCACGAGCAACCCGTGCTCGGTCGCGTCCTCGGGCGCGGCGGCCTGGGGAAGCACCAAAGCCTGCTCCTCGAGGACGCCCCGAAGCAGCAAGGCGTGCAGCGTGCGCAGAACCTGGTAGTCGGGGAACGGGACCCGGTCGACGATTTCCTGCACGGTCGAGGCACCCTCGGCCGCCTCGAGCACCTCTCGGGTGAGGGGGTGCGCCGCCGGAGGTAGCTGGTCTAGAGGCTTGGCCAGCCGCACCCGGAGCTCGGGGCTCGGAAGCTGCTGCCGGAACCGCCCTGTCTCGTCGAGCTGACGGGCTCCCTCCAGAAGGAGTGTGCGCGTCGGAGTATCGATGCGCCTGGCGGTCCCGAGATTGCCCGGGAGGAACTCGAAGCGCCCCTCGCCTAGAGCCATCAGACGAAAGAGCGCCTTTGCTCCGTGGATCGAGCCGCTCTCCCCCCCGGGAACCGTTGCATCGATCACCTCCCCGTCCTGCACGACGACGGTCCCGGGAACGTCGCCCTCGCGAAGAAGCCGAACCGTGCCGGTCTTGCGGGTCAGATGAAAGAGCTGGAGCAGGTCGAGGAGCGAGATCTGGGCCAGATTCCCTTCGACCTCGCGTTCCTGGCGCACCTCGGGGACCGTGGAGTCCTGTTCGAGCGCCTCGTCGAGCTGCTCGAGAAGCTCCTTCTCCTCCCACGGCGCAACGACGAGGCGATCGCGGAGATTCATCCCGACGGGTGCGTCGAGCTCGTCCTGGAGCAGGTAAAGAAACACGACACCCTGCGTGCGCGGATTGCCGCGCAGGATGTGTGCCAGCCTCCCCCCGTCGATCACCGCTAGGTTGTCCGGGCAGACCACGAGGTCCGGGGGATGCTTGAGGGCCCGCTCGAGAGCTTCGGCTCCTTGCGTGGCTCGATCGACCACGAGACCGCGTGCCGCACATGCGGTTCCGACGCGGCGCGACCGCTGGGGATCGGGATCCGCGATCAGCGCACGCACGGCTCTCTCCCGACACCGAAGCCGACCTCGGACCGGAGCTGAAAGGCCACGTACTCCACCAGCGCTGGATCGTCCGAGTGGAAGACGAGACGCGCGCCGTCTCCCCCGGGGGGTCCGGCCAAGAGCAGGTAGGGCGGCGCCTCGCCGAAGCGGACGAGCCACGTCATGTCGGCGGAGAGACCGCGGGGGAGCGGCAGAGCGGTGACGGCGTTTCCAGCCGGCACCGTGTCACCGTCGGAGGCGAGAAACACCTCCGTCCCGACCGCTCGCTGACCCAGGGCAAGCAGGGAATTCATCAGCACCGGCCGCTCGAAGCCGGGCGCCAGGAAGATGAGACCTCGGGCCTCGGGACGACTGTGCACCTCGTCCAGCACCAGCTGGACCGTGTCCCCGACGAAGGTTCCGGCCATGGGCACCGCCTGTTCTCGAAGACGCCAGGCAATTGTCGATACGTCCTGGTCTCGCGAAAGCTTCAGCGCACGAAGGAGGCCCGCCCGGTCCGCCTCCTGCCGATCGACCGCGACCTCGGCGAGCTCCTCGAACATCTCGCCGTCGAGCGGGAAAGTGGCCGCACCGGCGACCAGGGGCCACTCGCCTCCGAGCTCCGCCGATACCGAGTCGACCAGCCGCCGCTTGACCACGACGCAACCCAGCGCGTCCGCCTCCGGCACGAGCACCCAGAAGCGGCCCAGTCCCTCGCTGGCTACAACCTCGGTCGGGCGAAGCGAGCGCTCCAGCGCCCCCGCGACGCGCCGCACGGCGCCGGGATCCGAGGCGTCCTTGGAATCTTCGATCTGGACGCAGAGAAGCGCGAAGGTGCGTCCGTAGCGGTGACACCGATGGGCCTCCCGTGAGACGGCTTCCTCCAGGAAGTTCCGGGTGTGGACGCCGGTGCGAGTGTCGCGAAGGCCGCGTCGCGCGAGGTCCTCTGCGCGATCCGCATTTGCGAGCGCAAGCGCTCCGATCTCGCCGAGCTTCCTGCAGGCGCCCCGCACGTCGTGTCCGAAGCTCCCTTCGGCCGGGTTGGAGAGCCAGGCCACCCCCCAGAGCCTTCCGTCCCTCAGCGCCGGGACCCAGAGGCTCCCCCGCTCCGAGGGCTCCCCTTCGGGCGCCGGCTCGTGGACCACCTCGCCCCGTGCAAGCGACTCGGCCCGTGGCCCGGAGAGCGCCAACCGTTCGGGAGGCTCGGACCCCTCCACCGCTCCGCGAGACGCCCGTCGGATCCACTCCCCTTGGCCCGGAGTCTCCTCCCGGAGCCAGAACGCGCCCGCGCCTGCCCCTGCCTCGAGACACAGGAGCTCCAGCAGGCCGTTGGCCACCTCGTCGTGCTGCGGGAATGCAAGGAGCCCGATCCCCCGGTCCAGGACCGACAGCAGCCCCAGGAAAGCGGCGTTCTCGGAG
>DAOUZG010000311.1 GCA_030665705.1 Deltaproteobacteria bacterium
GCTCTCCATGAGTCGCGCCACGGGGATCCGGGTCCAGCTCGCCACGATCTCGGCAATCCCGTTGTCGGTGACCTCTTCGCGCAGCAGCCGCTTCTCGCCAAACTCCCCCTCGAGCTTCTCCGTTTCGTCCGCCAGTTCACGCTCGAGGGCAGGCAGGACCCCGTGCCGCAGCTCCGCTACCCGGTTCAGGTCGTACGCACGCTCCGCTTCCTCGATCTCGCGTCGGACCTTCTCGATCCGCTCGCGCAGCTCCTGGAGCTTGCGGATCTCGTCCTTTTCCGACTCCCACTGCGTCTGGAGTGCCTTGACTCGATCCCGCCCCTCGGCGAGCTCCTTCTGAAGCTCCTTCAGCCGTTCCCGGCCGGCACGGTCCGTCTCCTTCTGGAGCGTCGCCTCCTCGACCTCGAGCTGCATGACGCGCCGCATCGCCTGATCGAGCTCCGAGGGCATCGAGTCGATCTCGGTCCGGATCGTTGCGCATGCCTCGTCGACGAGGTCGATCGCCTTGTCGGGGAGGAACCGGTCCGAGATGTACCGGTCCGAGAGCACCGCGGCTGCAACGAGGGCGCCGTCCTTGATGCGAACTCCGTGGTGGACCTCGAACCGCTCCCGCAAACCCCGGAGGATCGAGATCGTGTCCTCGACCCCCGGAGGCTCAACGACGATCGGCTGGAAGCGGCGCTCGAGCGCCTTGTCCTTCTCGAGGTGCTTGCGGTACTCCTCGAGCGTCGTCGCGCCGATGCAGTGAAGCTCCCCGCGCGCGAGCATGGGCTTGAGCAGATTCCCGGCGTCCATCGCCCCCTCGGCGGCACCGGCACCGACGATCGTGTGCAGCTCATCGATGAAGAGCAGCACCTGTCCCTCGCTCTGCTTGATCTCGTTCAGGACGGCCTTGAGCCTCTCTTCGAACTCACCGCGGAACTTGGCGCCTGCAATCAGCGCCCCCATGTCGAGCGCCACCAGGCGCCGCTCCTTGAGCCCCTCGGGCACGTCGCCCCGAACGATCCGCTGCGCGAGCCCCTCGACGATCGCGGTCTTGCCGACGCCCGGTTCTCCGATGAGTACCGGGTTGTTCTTCGTTCGACGGGAGAGGATCCGGATGACGCGGCGAATCTCCTCGTCCCGCCCGATCACCGGGTCGAGCTTGCCGTCGCGGGCCGCCCCGAGCAGGTCCCGGCCGTAGCGCTCGAGGGCCTCGTAGGTCGCCTCGGGATGCGCGCTGGTTACCCGCTGGCTGCCGCGAACCTCGGTGAGCGCCTTCAGGAAGCGTTCCGGCGTGACGTGGAACTCGGCGAGCAGACGGCCCGTCACCGTAGACGTCCCTTCCTGCAGGAAGGCGAGGAGCAGGTGCTCCACGGAGACGTACTCGTCCCTGAGCCGCTTCGCCTCCTCCTCAGCCCGAAGGACCAGCCGCTGGAGGCGCTGGGTTACGTAGACCTTGTCCGGCTCCGCACCGGGTCCCGACACACGCGGCCCGCGCTCGATCTCCGCCTCGAGTTGCCTCCGGACGGGCTCGACCGGGACACCCATCTTTTGGAAGAGGCGGGGAACGAGGCCCCCCTCCTGCTCGAGAAGAGCGAGAAGGACGTGCTCACCATCGACCTCCTGCTGGCCGTGGCGCACGGCGATTCCCTGCGCCTGCTGGAGCGCCTCCTGGCTCTTTTCTGTGAGTCGGCTCAGGTCCAAAACCCTCAACCTCCGCGTTTTCGGGCCGCAGCGGAGCCGTGGAAGCCTCCCTGCCCCACCCGCCCGAGGTGCCTAAAAACTGAGCACGGGCGGGGGGCTGTCAATCCCGGGACGAGGCCCCCCAGGAGGGAATCGGCCGATCGGCGGGGCCGCAGGAGGCCTGGATGAGCAGCTTCGCGGACAAGACGCGGGCCCCCCTGGAGGAGCGGGGAGCCGGGCCACGCCGGACAGGGAGCGGGACGGGCCGCTCGGGGGCCTAACGGGCGGGCAGAAAGGATCGAGCCGTTGCAAGTCCCGGATGATGCAGCCCCCGCGATCGTCTAACCTTCGGTGTCTCCCGGCGACACTCGGCCGGGTACCTGCGGTGGGTGTAGCTCAGGTGGTTAGAGCGCCAGGTTGTGGCCCTGGAGGTCGGGGGTTCGAGTCCCCTCACTCACCCCATCCACTTACCCTCTGATTCCGGAGGGTTACGTGGGTTGGCCTTGACACTGTTACGTGTAGGATTTTGCCAAGTGGGGGCGGACTGGGGGCGTGGTTGTGGGTCTCTGTGAGGCACCGGCACG
>DAOUZG010000322.1 GCA_030665705.1 Deltaproteobacteria bacterium
AGGGGGAGACTTTCGATCAATCGAAGGGTACGACGAAGGGACTCTCGCTCCTGCTCTGTCCCCGGACGCTCCCCGACGGGAGCCGGAACAACGTGATCTTGGACCGACTCGAGCACAAGCTGGGCTTCCACAACTCGCCCACCGTCGTGGTGCGCTTCGACCGGGCGGAGGCCTTCCGAATGGGGAAGAAGGGAGCTGGGTTCAGGGCGATGCTGGACCTCATGAATGCGGCCCGTCTCGGCGTAGCCGCGCAGGGGATCGGGATCGCGGAGGGCGCGGTGCAGGAGGCGATTGCCCACGCACGGCAGCGTAAGCAGTTCGGCGGCCCGATCGCGAACCTGCCGCTCATGAAGAACATGCTCGCCCGCATGGTGATTGCCGTCGAAGGGAGCCGGGCGCTGCTCTACCGTGTGGCGGTTCTGGTCGACAAGAACGGGGCGATCGAGGCGTATCTCGAGCGCGAGACCGACATCTCCGATAGCGAGCGCGCGGAGTACAAGGAGCTCCTCGATCGCAACAACACGCGCATCCGTCTTCTGACGCCGCTTGCCAAGTACCTGGCAACCGAGTCGTGCGACTGGGTCACGCGCATGGCGATCCAGGTGCACGGCGGCGTCGGGTTCATGGCCGAGTCGGTCGTCGGGCGCATGCACCTCGACGGGATCGTCACGACGATCTACGAGGGGACCTCCGAGATCCAGGTCTCCTTCGCTCTGAGGGAGATCGGGAAGGGGGCGCTGGGGACGGTCTTCGAAGAGCTCGAGAACGAGCTCTCGGGGCTGAAGAACGATTCGCTCGAGCCGTTTGCGGAGAAGGTCCGGCAGGGGATCCAGCGGATCCAGGACGCCTCGGCCGCGCTGCTGCAGGGTATGGACTACGCGCTTCTCTCCGCGAGGCTCGAAGCCGAGGCCGTCATCGACGTGATCGTGGCGACGGAGCTGCTGCGTCAGGCGGACGTCGATCCCAGGCGCTTCGACCTGGCGGCTTCGTGGGTCAATCGCAAGATGCTCGAGGTGGAGGAGCACACCCGCCGGATCGCGGAGGGCGACGAGAGCCGGCTCGAACGCTGCGAGCGCATCATCGAGCTGTTCGAGTAGAATCGCTCCGTGCCAGGCGCGGTCTTCGTTCGGGAGAACGGGGGACCGGAGGTCCTCCGGCTCGAGGAGTACGACCCCGGCGCTCCGGGCTCCGGGGAGGTGCGCGTCCGGATCGCGGCTGCCGGCGTCAACTTCATCGACGTCTACATGCGGACCGGTCTCTACCCGCGGCCGGTCCCCTTTGTGCTGGGACTCGAGGGCGCGGGACTCGTGGAGGCGGTGGGCGCGGGCGTCGAGGGTCTCTCCGAAGGGGATCGGGTCACCTGGTCGTCCGTAGCCGGGTCCTACGCCGCGGTGGTGCTGGCTCCTGCCTCCTCCCTGGTGCGCGTTCCGGAGGGGATGTCGGACGAAACGGCGGCGGCGGTGATGCTCCAGGGGATGACGGCGCACTACCTCGTGCACGGGACACGCGAGACGCGCCCCGGGGATACCGCCCTCGTCCACGCCGCGGCCGGCGGGACCGGACTCCTGCTCGTCCAGACACTCAAGCACGCCGGGGCGACGGTTTTCGGGACCTGCTCCACCGAGGAAAAAGCGAAGCTCGCCCGCGAGGCCGGGTGTGACCACGTCATCCGCTACACGGAGCAGGACGTGGTCGAGGAGGTGCGCGGCCGGACCGACGGACGCGGCGTCGATGTCGTCTACGACTCCGTCGGGCAGGCGACGATCGACGCGAGCCTGCGCTCAATCCGGGTCCGGGGACTGCTCGTTCTGTTCGGGCAGTCGAGCGGGGTGGTGCCTCCGATCGAGCCCTACCGACTGAACATCCTCGGGTCTCTTTTCCTGACCCGGCCGACGCTCGCGCACTACACGGCGACGCGCGAGGAGCTCGAGCTGCGCGCCGACGCGGTGCTCGGCGGTGTAGCGGACGGGAGTCTGCACGTGCACATCGGCGCCCG
>DAOUZG010000005.1 GCA_030665705.1 Deltaproteobacteria bacterium
CACGCCGGCCCGGGTCCCGGACGAAGGGCACCTCCGCGTAGAGGTAGCAGTCGAGAGGCCCCTCGCTCCCCTCTTTGCGCACCCCCGTCAGGGTTCCGTCAGGATCTCGCTCCAGCGGAAGCAGGGGATGGAGCATCAGCATTTCCCGAAGTCCCAGCCGTCGGAGATTCAGGCGAAGCGTGTCGACCAGGAACGGCTCATCGCGCGTGGCGACCTCGATGGTCGTTCGCCCTGAACGGTGGCTTCCTGGGTTTCCGATGCGGAGCCGGATCTCCTTGGGGCGCAGGGTGCGGAGAAGACCCAACGCCCCGACCGCCATCTCGGCGATCCCGGCGGTCCCACGGCGCCGGAGCTCGCGCGGATCGAGCGCGCGGTCGATCTCCTGGGCCAGGCACCGGACGAGCTCACGCTCCTCCCGGCTCAAGCCTTCGGTGAGCTCGGGGTTCAGAAGGTCGTTCATGACCCTGATGGCGGGCTTATCGGCCATCCCAGGGGTCGACTGATGCGACAACACGGGCGGGTTCGGTGATAGACTTCCGCGCCGTGTGGGCCGTCTGGCTACGATGCGTGTACGCCTGGGACCGTTTCCGGTTCACACTGTTTCGCCTCCGACGGCGCCGGTTTCTCGAGGTCGAGGGGTCCGTATCGCCGAACCTGCGTTTCGCTCGTTTCCGCGTGGAGCCCGGGGGGCGGGTGGTGCTGGGAGCGGGCGTCATATCGGAGCGAAAGCGCGGCAACCACTTCTGGGTTCAGGGCAACGGAACGGTGGAGGTCGGAGCGGGGACCTGGTTCCGGACCGAGTACGCGGAGAACAACCTCACCGCCTACCCCGGCGCCCGGATCCGGATCGGCCCGAACAGCCTCCTCAACGGCGCCATGATCACCTCGAAGTGCGAGGTGACGCTGGGGGAGTACGCCTGGCTCGCATTCGGTGTCCGAGTCTTCGACTCCGACCTGCACGACCTCGACCGGGACACCCCGGAGCGGCTGGCCCCCGTGCGAATCGGATCGCGCGTCTGGATTGGCGCAGACGTCGTCATCGTCGCTGGCGTCACCATCGGTGATGATGTCGTGGTGGGCGCCGGCTCGGTCGTCACCCGCGACATCCCCTCGCGGACGCTGGCGGTGGGTTCGCCGGCTCGCCCGCTCCGCTCCATCGGATCCCGGGTGGGGTGCCGGTAGGCCGCACAGGCACGGGCCCGGGGGGTGGCCCGTGGTAGGCTAGGTGTACCGTGGGACTCCGGATCGCACTGTTCGGCCAGGCCCCCTTCGGGCGCGACTGTCTCGATCGGCTTCGCGAGGACGGGCACGAAATCGTCGGCGTGTTCGTCCCTCCCAACGAGGGAAGGCCCGATCCGCTCGCCTCTCGCGCCGAGGAGCTCGGCCTGACGCTCGTCCGGCGCCGCTACTTCCGGCGCCGAACGGGCGAGGCGATCCCGGCAGCGGTCGAGACCTATCGCGAGCTCGAGGCGGAGCTGAACGTTCTCGCGTTCGTCACAGTCTTCCTGCCGCGTGAGATCGTCGACGCTCCCAAGCACCGAAGCATCTGCTTCCACCCCTCCCTGCTTCCCCGCTACAGGGGCGGTGCAGCGATCAACTGGCAGATCATTCTCGGCGAGCGCGAGTCGGGCGTGTCGGTCTTCGTCCCCGACGAGGGCGTCGATACCGGCCCGGTCCTCGTCCAGAAGGGGGGCATCGAGATCGAGCCGACCGACACGACGGGGAGCCTCTACTTCCGGAAGCTCTACCCGCTCGGCGTCGAGGCCGTCGTCGAGGCGGTGCGGACCATCGAAGGCGAGACCACTCGGCCCGTGCCCCAAGACGAGAGCCGGGCAACCCACCAGGGGCTCGTCGACGACACGGTGGCCCGCCTCGATCTCACGAGGCCGGCCGAAGAGCTGGACCGGCTGATCCGGGGATGCGATCCGCAGCCGGGGGCCTTCCTCCGGATCCGCGGAGAACCGGTCCGGCTCTACGACGCGCTCCTGGAGCCGGCCCACGACGCGGAGCCGGGGACCGTGGGCTGCGTCGACGAGCGCGGGATCGTGCTCGCGCTCCAGGGCGCGAGCGTGCGCGTCGGCCGGGTGCGCGGGGACTCCGGGAAGGAGCCCGCACAGGAGTTCGCGAAGCGCACGGGGCTCGAAGCGGGGGAGCGGATCGAGAGCGGGTGAGCCTCGGCGCACCGTAGGATCGCTCTCTTCCCCAAGGATATCGGGCGGTTTCAGCGGCTGAGCGCCCGCACGGGCCGACCCCGCACCTGAGGCTCTAGGCTCCGTCGGTCGCGCGCATCTCCAGGACCAGTGCGGGCCAGGTGAACCCCTCGGCGCCCCCCGCCCCTCTCCCGACACCGCTCACCGCATCGTAGAACTCGCAGAACCCCCCGGCTTCGATCCGTTCCTCGAGCTGCTTCAGCGCCACGCGCGCGTCGGCGGCACGCTGCGCGCAGACCAGCACGAGGTGCCCCCAGTACTGGGTGGCACCCAGCATCACGTTGCCGCGCCAGGGCAGTGCCTCGTCGAGGGGGGCGGCGTGGGGATCGACGGGGTTGAACGAGATCCCCTTGGGACCCCACAGGGGAGAGCCGCTTGGTCGCAGGTAGCGCTCCACCAGCCGCTTGGCCGTTCCTTCATCGAGGAGACTGCGCGCGGCGGCCGGCAGGAGCCCTCCCGCGGTGACGTCGCGCAACGGCTGGTCACGCCGTCGGTCGAAGCCCACAAAGATCTCCTCCTCCTCCCACCACAGCCGCTCGAGGATCGCCTCGGCGATCATGTCGGCCCGGATGCGCATGCGCGTGGCCGCAGCCGCCTCCCCGAACGACTCCCAGGTCCTGACGGCCTCCTCGAGAGCCAACAGGAACCAGCCACAGAAGACCGGGTCCTCGACGACGAAGGCGTGACCCGAGCGCAGCGCCCGGGCGGGCTCGAACTGGCAGGCAACAGCGGAACGCGTCAGCGTGGCGATCTCGGAGCACCATTCGTCGGAGGAGTGCGTGTCGACGACGTCATCGAAGAGCGGGCTCGCATCGGTTCCCGACTCGAAGGGGTGGAGGATCACGGGGAGGTTCGTGTCCGGAGGAAGACGCTCCGCCCAGATGGCGTCGAGCTGACGCGTGGCACTCTCGAGCAGATCGCGCGCCGGCAGCCCCACCCGCGCAGCGATCCGCGCGGCCGCGTAGGCGGCAACGGGCGGATCGATCAGCCAGGAGCTGCCGTCCTCCCGAAATAGCGGTCCAAAGCGCTCGACCCGATCGCGGACCCATTCCCCCGCCGTGGGAAGCGGCCGCTCGTGTAACACGAGACCGTCTTCTCGCTGATTCGCGCTGTAGAGCGTGCGAAGCTCGGCCTGCGCGATCTGCGGCTCGGAATGCTGGAGGGTGAGGGCGTGATACCCGCTGTCCCATGAACGGAGGCTCGGATAGGCGGTGGGATGGGGAACGTGGAAGGTTCCCCCGAACCCCTCGACTCGGTGGCTCCGGAACATCTCACGGCACCGGGCTTCCAGATCCACGGGCGGACTCCTCAGGTGTACATCGACGTGCGGGTTTCGGGGTTGGCTCCCGTCGGCTTCTCGAAGAGTAGAAACCCCGAGGATGCTGCGGCCGGAGGTCCGGTCGCCCGCCCGGTGACAGGGCGGAGCCTCGGGGTCCGGTGGTGCCTGGGCCATCCAGGCGACACAACCGTGAAGGTTCGGTGGGCCGACCTAGATGGTCACCACCTCACAAGCCACCTTACTCCAATATTCCACCGGACCACCTCCTTTCGCTGCGGCGCTTCGACATAGCGGGACCCAGATCCCGCGCCGGGCCCGTCCGCCATTCTGACGGGCTCTCCGGCCCGGCTTCGGCAGCCTCGTGAAGGCCCCCGACCGGTACCCACGGTGCGCGAGGGTATCGGGATCGGTCGGGGCGGGCAAGCGGGGTGCGGTATTGTCCGGCGTGTGGAGACGTGGCTGACGCTGGGCGTCCTGTTCACGGCAGCGCTGACGCAGGGCATTCTGGGGTTCGGGTTCGGGATCCTCGCCATGGGGGCGCTCGCCCTCACGGGGGACCTGCTCTATGCGGCCGGCCTGGTGAACCTCATGGGGTGCGTGCTCACGTCCTGCATGACGCTGATGCTGCGTCGCAGCGTACAGTGGAAGCGCGTCGTACGGATCCTTCCGTTCACGGTGGTCGGCGTGGGCTTCGGCCTGGCCACGCTCGACACGTTGAGTCGCGACGTGCTCGTGCGGCTGCTCGGGTGCACGATCGTGGTCATTGCCTTCTGGAACCTTCGCGGCCGACCGCTCCAGCGCTCGCCCTCCTCGGCCGCGGACGTCTGGGCCGGCCTCGGATCGGGACTCCTCCAGGGAGCGTTCAACATCGGCGGACCCCCGCTCATCGCCCACGTCTACCGACTCCCATATAGCCCCGACGCTCTCAAGGGGACCGTCCAGGCCCTGTTCATGCTCATGGTGTTTGTTCGCCTGGGCGGCGCGGTGTGGCGCGAGCAAATCACACAGCAAATGGGCCTTCAGGCGCTCTACGGGTTGCCCGCCGCGCTGGCCGGGCTGACCCTCGGAATCGTGCTCTCCCGACGCATCTCCGGCGAGAACTTCCACCGCATGAGCTGGATCGCCTTCGCCCTTCTCGGAATCTACCTGACGGTGGTCGGCTGACCGCACGGCCGCTAGCCTTGACCACATGCAGAGTCGGTGGTCTGACCTCGAAGCCCAAGAGTTTCAGAGCCGCTACAGCAATCACGGCGAGGACCTCGCCCTTCGCGTCTACACGTCGCGCCTCATCGGAGCCGATCCGGACCTCGTCTTGCACGGCGGTGGGAATACCTCGCTCAAGTCGAGGACGCGCGATCTCTTCGGAGAGGAGATCGAGGTCCTCCACATCAAGGACAGCGGCTCGAACCTCGCCTCGATCGAGCCGGAAGGTCTACCTGCGGTGCGCCTGCAGCCGCTGCGGCGGCTTCGCGATCTCGACGCACTCGACGACGAGACGATGGTCGCCGAGCAGCGACGGGCGCGGCTCGACCCCAGCGCGCCGAACCCATCGGTGGAGACCTTCCTGCATGCATTCCTGCCGCATCGCTACGTTGATCACTCGCACGCTGACGCCATCCTCGCCCTAACGAACCAGCCCGACGCCGAGGCGCGCGTGCGTGGCCTGTTCGGGGACCGGGTGGTCTTCGTGCCGTACGTCATGCCGGGGTTCGAGCTCGCGCGGCGGGCGGCGGAGCTCTTCGAGAAATCGCCTGAAGTCGAGGGACTGGTCCTCGAGAAACACGGACTCTGCACGTTCGGAGACGACGCGCGTACGAGCTACGAGCGTCACATCGGACTCGTCGACGAGGCCGAGTCATCCATTCAGAAGCAACTCGAAGACCGTCGGCTCCTGGATGCCCGCCCGGTCATGGCCATCCGTGATCCCGAAGAGGTCGCTCCGCTCGTGCGCGGCGCTCTCGCCGAGCCGACCGGAAATCCCGACAACCCCTTTCACCGCTGGATCGTAGAGCACAGGAGCTCCGACGCGATCCTCGAGTTCGCGGCCGCAGAGGCGGCAACCCGTCTCACAGCGACGGTGCCGATCACTCCGGACCACGTCATCCGCACCAAGGGCCCCTACGCGCTCCTCACCGACCCACCGTACGGGAACCTCGAGGCGCTCGGTGACCGTCTGCGCGCAACGGTCGAGGCGTATCGCGCGGCCTACCGCGAGTACTTCGACCGCAACGTGCGTGAGAAGGGAATCACCCGGACCTCCCTCGATCCCACACCGCGCGTGGTGCTGCTACCGGGGCTTGGAATTTTCACCTGTGGCCCCACACGCCGGGACGCGCAAATCGCCGCCGACCTCGCCGAGCACACCGTGCGGGTCAAGGCGTGGGCAGAGATGATCGGGCGCTACGAGGGGATCTCGGAAGGGGATCTCTTCGACATGGAGTACTGGAGCCTGGAGCAGGCCAAGCTCGGCCGCAGGGCACCCGGGCCCCTGGAGGGCCAAGTCGCGCTGGTGACCGGGGGAGCCGGTGCAATCGGCGAGGGCGTGGCCCGCACCCTGCTCTCCGCGGGTGCGCACGTCGTGCTTGTCGACGTCGACGGGAAGAGGCTCGACGCGGTGCACGAGCGCCTCGAATCGAGCGCGTGCGAGCTCGTCGAAGCAGACGTCACGGACGAACGGGACACACACTACGCCTTCCGCGAAGCGTCGAGGCTTTTCGGTGGGGTCGACGTCGTGGTCGCGGCGGCGGGAGTCGCGGAGGTGGGGGAGCTTTCGGAGCTCGAGCCGGAGGTGTTCGAACGAACGCTCCGCGTCAACACGACCGGCACGTTCCTGACCCTGCGCGACGCGCTGCGTCTCCTAAAGCTCCAGGGGACGGGGGGACACATCGTCATCGTCTCCTCCAAGAACGTCTTTGCGCCGGGCCGCGCCTTCGGCGCCTACAGTGCGTCCAAGGCGGGGGCCCACCAGGTGGGGCGGATCGCGGCCATCGAAGGGGCCCCGCTCGGGATCCGCGTCAACATGGTGAACGTGGACGGGGTGTTCGGCTCTGCGGAGAACCCCTCGGGGCTCTGGGAGAACGTGGGGCCGCAGCGGGCGGCCTCTCGCGGGCTCGCTCCGGAGGAGCTTCCGGAGTTCTACCGCGAGCGGAACCTACTCCGTGCCCGGGTGACACCGGAGCACGTGGGGAATGCCGTTCTCTTCTTCGTGACCCAGCAAACACCCACGACCGGGGCGGCGCTGCCGGTGGACGGCGGGCTGCCGGAGGCGTTCCCCCGGTGATCCCCATGTCGGGGATCTCCCCCGGTACCCACCGAGGCGGAGGGGCGTCCCTGGCCCGGCATTCTCACCGGGCTGGAGGCGGATCTGTCCTGCGGTGTCGCCCCCGGCGCTGCCGATCCACGCGCAGCGTGGCGCCCGCTGGAAGCCTCGGGGCTGAAGCGCTAGAGACTCCCCCGTGATCTGGGCAAGCCTCGTGCTTCTCGCGGTGTTCGGCGTCGCGCCGGTCCCAGCTCAGGCGGACTACGTCCGCGACGAGCTTCGCATCAACATGCGGTCCGGGCCGGGTCTCCAGTACCGGATCGTGAAGCTTCTCCGCTCCGGGGATCAGGTTGCACGGCTCACGGAGCAGGAGGACTGGGTCCAGGTGCGCTCCGGGGAGGGAGAGGAAGGGTGGGTGCCTGCGGGGTATCTGAGCGCAGCCCCCCCACCGAGCGTGGCGCTCCCCAGGGCCCAGCGCCGCCTGAAGGACGCCCAAGCGCGCGTGAAGGAGCTCGACGAGACGCTCAAGGCCCAGAGTGAGGCGGTTCGGGAGCTCGAGACACTTCGGACCCAGGTGGAGGCGCTTCAGTCTGAGAACATCCGACTCTCGGGGTCGACCCGCTGGAAAGAGCTCGCCGCCGGAGGCGCGATCGTTCTCGTCGGGATGCTCATCGGCGCCCTCCTCGCGAAGACCCCGCGTGCGCGCAGTCGGCGTCTGAAGCTCTGAGAACCCAGCGCGGCGATGGGGAACACCAACACCGCAACGCTGCTCGTCTCCTGCCCCGACCGTAAGGGCCTCGTCGCCGCCCTCGCCAAGCTCCTCTACGAGCACGGGGGCAATATCCTGCAGGCTCAGCAGCACGCGGATCCCGTGGAGAAGATGTTCTTTCAGCGGATCCGGTTTGACCTGTCGGAACTCGACATCAGCCGCGACGAGCTCGAAGACCTCCTGCGCATCGAGTGTGGGAGGTTCGACATGCGCTGGCAGATCTCGTACGGGGACCGGACTAAGCGCGTCGCAATCTTCGTCTCGCGCTTCGAGCACTGTCTCTACGACCTGCTCATCCGTCACCGGCTGCAAGAGCTGCCGTGCGAGATACGGCTCATCGTCTCCAACCACCCGGATCTCGGACCGATCGCCGACCAGTTCGAGATCCCCTTCCACGTCTTCCTCATCACGAAGGAGACGAAGCTCGACCAGGAGCGCGAGGAGCTCGCGCTCCTGGAGCGGGAGCGGATCGACCTGATCGTCCTGGCCCGTTACATGCAGATCCTCTCGGAACAGTTCTGTGACCGCTATACCGAGCGGGTCATAAATATCCACCACAGCTTTCTGCCCGCCTTCAGCGGAGCCCGCCCGTATCACCAAGCCTACGAGCGGGGCGTGAAGCTCATCGGAGCAACTGCGCACTACGCAACCCTCGATCTCGACGATGGACCGATCATTGCCCAGGACGTGGTGTCCTGCTCTCACCGGCACGGAGCCCAGGACCTGGTTCGGAAGGGCCGCGACGTCGAGCGTCTCGTCCTGGCCCGCGCCGTACGCTGGCATCTGGAGGATCGGATCCTCGTACACGGCAGAAGGACGATTGTGTTCTAGCAAGCACTGCGAAGCAGCGCGCGCAGTGAGGCGAAGCCGAACGTAGCAGCCCGGGCGTGGCCGCGCAGGACCCGCAAAGACTTGAGCGAATGTTTTAGACTGGGACTGATCTTCTCGAGGTAGCACCGTGGCTGAACGTGCGGCGATTCTCGGCGGTCCGGCGGCAGTGACCCGACCGTATCCGGCGTGGCCCCCCATGGACGACGAGGTTATCGACGAGGTGGTCCGGGTTCTGACCTCGGAGCCCCTCTGCCCGGTCGGAGCAACCGGCACCCAGGGGGTGTTCGAAAAGAGGTTCGCCGAGCTGCACGGGCGACGTTTTGCGCTCGCTACCAACGGTGGAACCGCCGCACTCATGCTCTCGCTCCACGGTGCAGGCGTCGAGCCGGGGGACGAGGTCATCGGGTCTCCCTTTACCTGGGGCGCCTCGGTGAGCTGCGCACTGCAGTGCGGCGCGATCCCCGTCTTTGCAGACGTGGATCCGGACACGTTCACGCTCGACCCCCGATCGGTTCGGGAGCGCATCACGCCCCGCTCGCGGGCGATCGTCGTCGTGCACCTCTTTGGGGGGCCGGCCGACCTGGATGGCCTGCGGAAGGTCGCACAGGAGCACGGCCTTGCCCTGGTGGAGGACTGCGCGCAGGCCGCCGGAGCGCTCTACCGCGGACGGCGCATCGGGGCGTTCGGAGACTTCGGAGCGTTCAGCCTTCAGGCAAGTAAGAACATTACCGGCGGCGAGGGGGGGATCCTGATCACTGACGATCGTCGCATGTACGAGCGCGCGATGAGCCTCGGGACACACCCGCAACGCCTGGTGGCCGAGCTCGAGCTTCCCGAATTTCGAAACAAGATCGACTCCCTTGCCTTCAACTTCCGCATGCACACCACGAGCGCGGCCATCGCAAACTGGCAACTCCCACACCTGGACGAGTGGACCGATGTTCGATGCCGGAACGCTCACCGCCTGTACGACCGTGTCGGGGAGCTCCCTTTTCTGCGAATGCCCCGCTTGCCCGACGAGGCCGAAGGGAGCCGCCACGGCTTCTACCACATCCCGTTCACGCTGCGTCCCGACGCCCTGCCGATCGATCGAGACCTCTTCTGCCGCACGCTACAGGCCGAGGGCGTTCCCGGCGAGCCCTACGTCCGAGTCCCGCTACACCTGCGCCCCCGGATGCAGAACCGAGACTACCTGGGCCGCGGCTTTCCGTGGTCGCTCGTCGAAGATCCCCCCCGCTACGCCCGAGGGGATTGTCCGGTCGCGGAGGGGCTGTGCGAGGTGGAGTGGCAGGTCAAGGCAAGCCTGCACACGGACGTCCCCGAGCTGGTCGACGAGATCGCGGACGCGATCGTCAGGGTCGGCGAAAACGCGGAAGCGATTGCCGAGGCGGCGCGTGCGGGCCGGATTCCGGCCCCCGCCGATCGCACATAAAGAAGGAGGGAGCCGAGCCGGCTCCCTCCTGAACTCGCTCCGCGTTCCGAGCTGTGGGCTAGAAGTCGTCCATCCCGCCGGGCGGCATACCGCCGGGGAGGCCGCCGCCCTTCTTCGGCTCCGGCTTGTCGGCAACGGCCGCTTCGGTCGTGAGTAGGAGCCCCGCAACGCTCGACGCGTTCTGCAGGGCGACGCGGACCACCTTGGTCGGATCGATGATGCCCTCCTTGACCAAATCGGCGTACTGCTCGGTCGCCGCGTTGTAGCCGAAGGCGCCGGTCTTCTCCCTGACGTTAGCCACAACCACGGCGCCGTCTTCCCCGGCGTTCTCGGCGATCTGCTTCAGCGGGGTGGAGATCACCTTCCGAACGATGTCGGCGCCGAGGACCTCGTCCCCTCCGAGCTCGAGCTCGTCGAGCACACCCTCTGCTCGGATGAGTGCGACTCCGCCTCCCGCAACGAAGCCCTCCTCCACCGCGGCGCGCGTGGCGTTGAGGGCGTCCTCGACGCGGGCCTTCTTCTCCTTCAGCTCGGCTTCGGTGGGGGCGCCGACATTGACCACGGCGACGCCGCCGGCCAGCTTCGCGAGCCGCTCCTGCAGCTTCTCCCGATCGTAGTCCGAGGTGGTCTCCTCGATCTGCGCCCGCATCTGGGTGCAGCGACCTTCGATGTCCGCCTTCTTGCCGGCTCCATCGATGATCGTCGTGTTGTCCCGGTCGACCACGACACGCTTCGCCCGGCCGAGGTCCTGGAGGGTAACGTTCTCGAGCTTGATACCGAGATCTTCGCTGATCGCCTTCCCTCCGGTGAGGACCGCGATATCCTGGAGCATCGCCTTGCGGCGATCGCCGAATCCCGGAGCCTTCACCGTGCAGCCGTGCAGCGTCCCGCGCAGCTTGTTCACGACGAGCATCGCGAGCGCCTCCCCCTCCACGTCCTCCGCGATCACGAGCAATGGCTTGCCCGAGCGCGCAACGGCCTCGAAGAGCGGAACCACGTCCCGCATGTTCGAAATCTTCTGCTCGTAGATCAGGATGTAGGGGTCGTCCAGGTTCGCGGCCATCCGCTCCGGGTCGGTCACGAAGTACGGGGAGAGGTAGCCCCGGTCGAACTGCATCCCCTCGACCACTTCGAGCGTGCTCTCGAGACTCTTGGCCTCCTCGACCGTGATCACGCCCTCCTTACCGACCTTGTCCATCGCGTCCGCGATCATCTCTCCGATCGCCGTGTCGTTGTTCGACGACACGGTGCCGACCTGAGCGATCTCCTCGCGGCCTCGCACCCGTCGCGAGGCGCCGTCGAGCGCCTCGACGATCTTAACCACCGCCTTGTCGATCCCGCGCTTGAGCTCCATCGGGTTCGCGCCCGCGGCGAGTAGCTTGAGGCCTTCCACGAAAATCGACTGGGCGAGCACCGTCGAGGTCGTCGTTCCGTCACCGGCCACGTCGGACGTCTTGGAAGCCACTTCCTTAACCATCTGGGCGCCGAGGTTCTCGAACTTGTCCTCGAGCTCGATGGCCTTCGCGACCGTCACACCGTCCTTTGTCGAGGTGGGCGAGCCCCAGCTCTTGTCGATCAGGACGTTCCGCCCACGCGGACCCATCGTCGCCCGGACGGCATCGGCGAGGACCGCCACGCCGGATCGAATCTTGGCCCGGGCCTGCTCGTCAAAAAGAATCATCTTGGCAGGCATGTCGCTACTCCAGGATCGCGAGGACGTCGTCCTCGGAGATGATGAGGTGCTCTTCCGCGTCGAGGCTCACCTCGGTCCCGGCATACTTGGAGAACAGAACCCGATCTCCCTTGTTGACCTCGACCGGGATGATGTTCCCCTTGTCGTCACGGCGGCCCGGACCGACCGAGAGCACCCGACCCTGCTGGGGCTTCTCCTTGGCGGAGTCCGGGATGATGAGTCCGCCGGCCGTCTTCTCGTCCTCCTCGACCCGCTTCACGATCAGGCGGTTGTGCAGCGGACGAACCTTCATCGCCATCGTCGTCTCCCTCCAATCCAAAAAGGGGACGACCCCGAGGTGGGGGGTCGACCCCGGATAGCGGTTGAGGCCGCCCGGTGGACCGGCCGGTCCCCGGGCAAGCGCGTCCGCAAGCTATTCGCGCGGGAGCCCCTGTCAACCCCATGACCCGATCACCCGATTCTCAGGGCATGCACGGCATGCAGCTCTGGCGGCTCCGACCCACGCATCTTGTCCTGGCTGCACTTCTGGCCGCGGCCGGGGCTGGACCCGCTGCCGGGGACCGCCTGGAGACCTACCAGCCGCAGCACCGGAGCGCGGCCGAGCTCGCACCCCTCGTTTCCGAGATCCTCGCGCCGGAGGGGACGGCGGTGTCGGGTCCGGGGGGCGGAGCGCTCCTGATGCGGGGGGACGCGGCCTCGATCAAGCAGGCCCTCCAGCTCCTGCGGGAGCTCGACGTGCCGATCCCCGCCTATCGGATCGAGTCGACCCTGACGACGCTGCGGGAGCTCCGACGTGTCGGGGTTAGCGTAAAGGGGTGGATGCAGGCTGGGGAGATCCGAGTGGGGAAGGTCCGGACCTCAGAGGAGCGGCTCCGCGTTCGGGTGCGCTCGGTCCTCTCCGAGGGAGAGGAGCGCTTCCGGGGCTTTGTGACGGTGCTTGACGGGAACCGGGCCGAGATCTGGACGGGCACCACCTACCCGGAGCGGGTTCGGAGCCTCCACGAGGAGGCCGGGCGGCTGCGCGTCTACGAGACGACGACCCTGGTGCCGGTCCGAACCGGCTTTGCCGTGCTGCCGCGTGGTCTGGCAGACGGCCGAATCGACCTCGAGCTCGCCCCCATCTCATCCGAGGAAGCGCCCGAAGGAGCCGTGGTCCGGGCGGGGATGGTCACTCGTGTCATCCTCCACCCGGGTGAGCTCGCCGTGGTAGCAGGGATCCGCGAGGCCAGCCAGGAGATACGGATCGACCCGTTCGCCACCCTCGATCTGCGCGAGGGGGCGCGGGAGACGGTCCTGCTCGTGCGCGTCGATCCGCTTGCCGAGGCGCCCCCTAGCCAGCCAGGAGGCTCCGGCCCACAACCTTGAGCTCGAGGATGGGCTTGACGCCTTCGAAGATCGGGAGCACGAGGGCGTCCACGACGTAGCGGCTGATCGCGTACTCCTCGGCGTAGCCCCATCCTCCGTGCAGGAGCTGACCCTCCTGGGTCACCGCGACCGCCACGTCGCAGGCGAGCAACTTCGCCTGCGCCGCATATGGAGCCGCCACCCGCTCGTCGCGATCCATGGCCGTCGCGGCTGCGTACGTGATCGCCCGGGCCGCCGCGACCTGCGTAGACATCCGGCCGAGCTTGTACTGCGTGAGCTCGAATTCGATGATCGGCTGGCCGAACTGGAGGCGGTCCACCACGTACTGTGCGGTGCGCTCGAGCGCCGCCTGCGCGAGCCCGCAGGCGCGGGCGCCCGTCTGGAGCCGTCCCGCGGCAAAGCCCCCCATCTGCAGGTAGAAGCCCCGCCCGAGACCCTGCTCCTCGCCGATCAGGTTCTCGTTCGCGACGAAGTAGTCCTCGAAGTTGAGGGTGAACGAGTGCATCCCTCGGTAGCCGGGCGTGGGGTCCGCCTTGCCGACGATCCGTCCCCCGGCGGGTTGGGTGACGTCCAACGTGTGTCCGTAGGAGCGCTCCTTGGGCACAATGAACAGCGACAATCCCCGCGCGCCCTTGGACAGGTCGGGGTCGGTCCGGCACAGGACGGCGAGGATGTCGGCCCGGCCCGCGAAGGTACACCACGCCTTGGGGCCGGTGATCCGCCACCCCTCGACCCCGTCCACCGTCGCCCTGTCCGCCCGGCACTTGACGCTGGCAACATCGCTCCCGACGTCCGGCTCCGTCACGGCAATCCCCACCATCAGCTCTCCGCTGCTGATCCGGGGCAGCCAGGTGCTCTTCTGCGCCTCGGTGCCTCCCGCCAGAAGCGCCTTCGTCAGGATCTCCGGCCGCGTGATGAGCGACCCAGCTGCGGCCAGGGACGCGCGCGAGAGCTCCTCCGTGGTCACCACCATCGGGAGGTTCCCCACCCCGCTTCCACCGTACTCCTCCGGCACGGAGAGGCCGAAGTACCCGAGCTCGGCCATCTTCTCAATGAACTCGTCGGGCACCAGCTCATCGTTGCGGTGGAGCCGCTCGGCCTGGGGCGCGACCTCGGAATCCGCGAACTCCCGCACGGCGTCGCGCGTGAGCTCTTCCAGCTCCCCGAGGGGGGAGTCATTCCGCCCCCGGCGCTGCGCAACCTCCCGGCCGATAGCTCGAACCCGATCTTCCCGCACGGCCTCGCGCACGAACGAGACCAGCTCTTCCGTCGGCAGGTCCGCCTTCTCCAGGCCGTGTTCCGGTCCGTAATCCCGCACCAGGCAGGCAGCGGCGGACGCGGCTTCGCCCGCGAACACCGCCGCCTCCTCCAGGTAGACGGGTCCGGCCTCGCGGGCGGTCTCGAGCAGGTCGCTCGCGGCCCGGAGCCGGGTCGCCAGGTCTGCGAGCCGTTCCACCGCAACCTGCTGCTGATCGATCTCCCGTCTACGCGCGTGGGAAAGGGCCTGGGCCACGAGGGCCTCGACGCAGCCCAACGCCTTCTCGACTTCTTCGGGGCTTAGGGGGGCTGGAGTGCTCATGGGGCCCACTCTATAAGAGAGATCAGCCGGGCGCACCACGGCGAGCGCTGGCAGCCCGGCGCGGACCGCGTGCCGCGCAACGTTTGCAGATTCTGCAAAACTTGCTCGCGTCCTCGGTTTCCCCGGGGCAGCTGGACGCCGAGAACGCACCCTCCCCTCGCGGCACGCCTCTTGCTCTCGTCCCCCTCAGAGGGAAGACGATGCAAGATCTGCGCTCCAAAACAGGGTTTACGCTTATCGAACTCGCCATCGTGGTCGCGATTGTCGCGATCCTGGCCGCACTGACCGCGCCGTCGGTCAACCGTTACTTCCGTCGACAGGATGCGCGCTACCACACGCAGAAGATCGCCTCCGTGCTCCAGGACGCGCGTAGCCGTGCAGTCAAGGAAGGCAACAACTACGTCGTTCTGTTCGATTGGAACGGCGTTCAGGGACAGGTCAGGCTCATCGACGACGACGACAACGACTGGGCGGAAGATGCGTCCCCGCCGGCCCCCCCCCCTGGCGAGGCGGCCCAGGTGATCCAGTGGGATCCGAGCACCGATCCCCTGGTCAGCACCTACGGCGCTATCGCGGGGCCTCCAGCGGCGAATCGGGTGCCCGAAGACGCGCCCGGGGCGATGGTCGGCACGACGTTCGCCATCGACCCGGCTACCAATCTTCCCGCGGTCGGGTTCAACACGCAGGGAATCCCCGTCGCGCTCGCGACCCCGGCCGACTGGAGCTCGGGCTCGGGTAGCTACTACATCACCGACAACGACCAGGTGGTCTACGCCGTCACCCTGCTTCCGCTCGGTGGAGTACGCGTGCGCGTGTACCGACCGGGCATGCAGGACTGGTACTAGGTCCTAGGAGGGAGGAATGTTGGTACGCCGCACCAGGAAAGAGTCCGGCTTCACATTGCTCGAAGTCATGATTGCGCTCGCGATCCTGGCGGTCGGGCTTCTCGCGATCGCCACCGCCCAGCTCTACGCGATGCACCGCACGGGGCGCTCGCGCCACCAGACCCAGGCGCTCCACATCGCGCAGCAGCAGATGGAAGTCTTTCACGCGATTCCGGTCGCATCCCTTCCTGCGAGCGGAAACGACCCGACCAACCCGATCGACCCCGATCCGAACGACGGTGATGTAACGACGTTCACCCGTTCGTGGGTCATCCAGCCGAACACCCCGCTGGCGGGACTCACGACGATCACGGTCACGGTGGGCTGGGTCGACCGCGACGGCACGGTCCTCAACACCACGATCCAGAGCATGAAGGCCCTGTGATGAGACAACACTCCTCTCCTTCCGGATTTACCGTTATCGAACTGCTGGTGTCCCTGGCCATCATGGCCATCGTCAGCTCCCAGCTGCTCCTCGTGTTCCAGGGTCAGCAGGAGGCGTACGTCACGAACGAGCGAATCCTCGACATTCAAGAAGACGCTCGCCTCGTGATGGACCTGATCTCGACGGAGACCCGGATGGCCGGGTTCATGGTACCCCGGGTTACCGGACTGACGAGCATTAACGGCGGCGCCGCCCCAGACATTTTCTGCGTCAGCGACGCGAACGAGATCGCCGATGGGACCCTGGCCACCGCGAGCCAGCCCTTCGATCGTGGTCGGCCCCTGGGACCGACCGCGGTCGGCGCGACCAGTATCTTCCTGCAGCCCGGCGACCTCGACATCGACAGCGATGGGGCGGACGACTTCTCTACAGGTCAGGCCCTCATCATCGCCGACTCGACGAACTCGTGGTGCGCGCCGATCGTGACGATGGATGCGGCGGCGGGTCGCCTCGACCTCCCGGCTGCCTTCGCGATCCCGACCGCTTTCCCGACAACCGCCAGGGTCGTACCCGCGGTCATGTATCAGGTGGGAGGGGCCGGAGGGCTCGGCCTCTCACGGAACGGCCTGCTGCTCTCCGCCGAAGTCGAGGATCTCCAGGTCGAGTTCGGTGTGGACGTGAACGGGGATAGCATCATCGATCCCCTCACCGGAGAGTTCCCTATCCACAACCTCGCGGGCTTCGACCCCGCCAGCATCCTGCAGGTGAGGCTGACGGTCACGACGCGGACCGCACAGGGGGACCAGGATTTCACGGGTCAATTCCCCGCAGCGGCCGACCGACCCGGGGGAGCCGCCACCGACAACTTCCGACGGCGTCGATTCGTGGCGAGCATTCGCCCGAGGAACCTGGGCAACCCGTAGATAGGACACATCCTCATGAACACGAACCCCTCGAGCTGGAACCGGGGCGAGCATGGCGTCGCCATGATTCTCGCGATTCTCCTCCTGCTGCTCCTCAGCGGGATCGGCGTCGCCGTCATCGATCACTCGGGTGACGAGTCGGCGGTGACCGGAAGCACGCGACGAAGTTCATTTACCTTCTACGCGGCAGACTCGGGGATCCAGTTGTCCATCGCTCGAGTGTCCCAGTTTCCGCCCCAGCTGAACCCCTTCAGCGCGACCTTCGCGGACGGAACGACGATGCAGAGCGGCGGTCGCTCGAGCCCAGCACCGGAGCCGATCGAGAGAACCAACATCGGGGCTCCTCCGGACGGGTACTCGATCGTCTTCGGTTCGGGCTACGTCACCGAAACTTATCGAGCCACGATCAGCGCATTCGGGCCGGGGGGGTCCAGCGCTGAGCTGGAATCCAAGTACTCCAAGATGCAGTCAGCAGGGAGCTACCGATGATGCGACCCCTCCAACTCTCGACGCTCCTCCTCGTGGTGGCCCTCGTCGCGGCTCGACCGGCGCCGGCCGACGACCTCGACCTGTTGACCACCTCAACCCCACCGAACGTGGTGATCCTCTTCGACAATTCCGGGTCGATGAACCACCACCTGTGGGACGACGACTTCAACCCACAGAAGGTCTATGCCTCCTGGTGCTGGTTCGGTCAGGCGCCCACGATCGCCGGGAGTTCCTGCCCGGGCCTCGGAAACCCCGGACACGAGTGCCCGAACAACGAGAGCGCGTTCGGTGTCACCTCGACGATGAACTACTCCTGCGACGGCGTGACCCGCACGCTCTACCACGACGGCTCCACGCCGGAGATGACCCGGTACTCACAGAACTACATGAACTGGCTCTACGGAGTCGCCGTCCCGGCCGACTTGCTGGACGAACCCACACAGACCCGGCTCCAGGCTGCGAAGGAGATGACCAACCAGGTCGTCGATGCGGTGAACCCCGATGACGGCTCGGGCGGCTACACCGAGAACATCCGCTTCGGACTCGCCCGATTCCACGCCTCCTCACCCTACAGCGGAGGATTCATCAGCGTTGGGGTCGAGCCGAATAACAAGAACTCCGTCAAGACCGGTGTGAGCAGCATCACGGGTGTGACCTGGACTCCCCTGTCCGAATCCCTCGCAGACATCGCGCGCTACTTCGCGGGGACCCACGGGTTCGGAACGTACCCGAACTACGACCGGGACACGACCACCGGCGCCTTCACGGCGGCCCCCCCCGCGAGTCCGGTCGATGTCTACTGTCGCAAGAACTTCGTCATCGTGGTGACCGACGGCGAGCCGACCATGGATCTCAACAACCATCACGGCACGGCATTTACCGATACGGTCAACAACTCCGACCTGGACGGAAACGAGTGCAGCAACCTCTTCCCCGACACCTGCACCGACGCACCCACGAGTGGGCGGGACGACGGGATCGTCTACAGCTCGGACGGAACGGACTGGCTCGACGACGTCGCCCACACGATGTACAACACCGACTTTCATCCCACGCTCGATGGTGTGCAGAACGTGATGACCTACACGATCGGCTTCACGATCGACCATCCCCTTCTCCAGGAAACGGCCTCAAACGGCGACGGCAGCTACTTCACCACCGACGCGGCGAACGTCGGAGCGCTCGCATCTCAGCTCTCGGAGGCGCTACTCGACATCATCGACCGGTCTACGTCGTTCACCGCTGCGACCGTGCCTTCGAGCCGGACCGCATTTGGCGACGGCTTCTACACCGCGTACTTCATCCCGAGTCAGTCCGATGCCTTCTGGGAAGGGCACCTCGAGTGCTACAACCTCGCACTCGACGGCAGCATCCGGGCAGCCGACGGCAGCCTCGCGGTGGACGCCGCCACGGGATTCTTCTTCGAGCCTCGTAATCCGATCTGGGACGCGGGAGAAGAGCTCACGACGAATTCCTCTCGGCTGCTCTACACGACGAAGCTCGGAGCCCGTGCGAACTTCATCACGACGAACATCAGCAGCGCGGACCTGGACCTCGACGTAAGCGAGCTCCCACTCTACCCGAACTACCCCGCCTCGGGCGTCGACACGCTCGGTGAGCTGACGACCGGTATGGTGAACTACCTCCACGGGCAGGACGCCTTCGACGAGGATACGGACGGCGACTCGAGCGAGCTACGCGATGCGGTGCTGGGAGACGTCTTCCACTCGAACCCGAGCGTGGTCGGCCCCCCCATGACGCTTCTCTTCAACGAGCACGGCTACGGCGTCTCGTCTCCCACTGCCCCGGCGGATCCGACCTTCCTGCAGCAGTTCGAGCACCGCGACCGCGTCCTGTACGTGGGCGCCAACGACGGCATGCTGCACGCCTTCGATGCGGGGGTCTTCATCGGGGACGACCCGGACACTCCCGGCGTGGTCGAGGAGACGCACTACAGTCTCGGAACCGGGGGCGAGAGATTCGGTTACGTACCGGGGCTGCTCCTGGATAAGATCAAGTACATCCCACACAATCTGCCCCGGACTCACTACTACGTCGATGGAAGTTCATCGGTGGCGGATGTCTGGCTCGGGGACGGAACCGGATTGGACACCGAGAAGGAGCCGAACGAGTGGGCGACCGTACTGGTCACCGGCTACCGGAGAGGGGGCGAAGGCTACCTGGCATTGGACGTGACGGACCCGTCCGGCACCTCTCCTGCGCACTCGCCCTATCCCAAGCTCCTGTGGGAGTTCACGCACCCGAGGCTCGGTGACACCTGGTCGGACCCCGTGATCACGCGGGTCAAGGTCCGCGGGGCGGCCGGCTCAGGCGACCACTGCGGCCCCGACAACGGGGACGGAGACTGTCGCGAGGTATGGGTCGCGATCTTCGGAGGTGGATACAAAGAGGACGGGGACCCGAACCTGGCGGCCTACATAGGCGATCCGAGCGATGTGAACTGGAGCGATCGGAGCAAGGCGATCTTCATCGTCCGGCTCGATACGGGCCAGGAACTCGGCATGGTTCGGTTCGACCAGACAGGAATCGAGGGACCGAGCGAGATGACCTACTCCCTCCCTGCCCCGCCGTCGGTCCTGGATCTGGACTTCGA
>DAOUZG010000133.1 GCA_030665705.1 Deltaproteobacteria bacterium
GCGACCGCGAAACAGCTCTCGTGCCGATTGAATGTTCGCGTACTCCGTTCCAGTGACGCGAAGACCGGTTTCGATGAGAGCGCGAAAGGCTGGCCCGTACTGCTCGGCCTGGGCCGGGAAAGTTTCCCGGTGGGCGAGGGCTGCCTCGACGGCCGTGAAGGGCGTCCAGCCTTCGAGCAGTTCGCCGATGGGCGGGAGCCTGATCTCGCGCGTCTCGGCCCCGAGGCCACGGAGCACGTCGGCACACGCGAGCACCACGCGGCTCACTTCGGGTGCGACATCCTCCGTGCAATACCCCTCGTCGATCCCGATCCTTACCCCGCGGACCCCGAAATCGAGCGTCGCGGTGTAGTCGGGAACGGGCTCTCGTCGAGAGGTGGGGTCTCGCGGGTCGAACCCGGCGATGACCTGGAGGATGGCTGCGGCATCGGCGACGCTCCGCGTGATCGGGCCCACGTGGTCGAGCGAGGCAGCGAGCGGGAGGACCCCGTACCGACTGACCCGTCCGTAGGTCGGCTTGATCCCCACCACGCCGTTGCATGCAGACGGGTAGCGGATGGAGCCCCCGGTGTCGGTCCCGAGCGAGCCGTAACAGAGCCCTGCAGCGGTAGCGACCCCTGAGCCACTCGACGAAACGCCCGTCCAGCGTTCGGGGTTCCAAGGGTTGACGGGTGGGGTGACCTCGGGGTGATGGGTCGAAAACGCACCCTCCGTGAGCTTGAGCTTGCCGAGGATCACCGCCCCAGCACCGAGCAGCCGCTCCACGACAGTGGCGTCGTAGTCCGGGACCCAGTCCGAGAACACCACGGTTCCGCAGGTGGTCCGCATGCCCTTGGTTGCGCAGAGATCCTTGATCCCCACCGGCACGCCGTGTAGCGGTCCACGAACGTCGCCACGGGCGAGCTCTGCTTCGGCCTCCGCGGCCTGCGCCAGCGCCGATGCCGGCAGCACGGTCACGTAGCTGTGAAGCTGCGCATCCAGGCGCTCGATTCGTTCGAGGAGCCTCCGGGTAACGTCGACCGGGGAGAGCTCACGGGCCCGCAGGCGTCGGCTGAGTTCGGTGAGGGTCAAATAGGGGAGATCGGCCTCCGGCATCTGCTGCTTCCTCTTCCACCCCCGATCTAACCACGAGCCCGTCTTTGCTACAAGCAGTCCCGCTGTTATAGGATGGGCCGACTCCGGTACAGAGGGGCCGGATACCGGGTGACCCGAAGACCAGGAGGAGTTTCCCCATGAGCATCTCGATCGAGCAGGCTCACCAAGCGCTGACGGCACCGGGTAGCCCGCTCGAGATCGAGGAGCGGCAGATCCGCGGCGTCAAGATGAGAGTCTGGAAGAACACGCCGCCCTCTCTCCGTTCGCTCCTGGAGCTCTCCCGTGGCCACGGCGATCGACCCTTCCTCGTGTACCAGGATGAACGGCTCTCCTTCGAGGAGCACTACCGGGCGGCGGCCGCTCTCGCGGGCGTCCTCATCGAGAGGTACGGAATTGAGAAGGGGGACCGGGTCGCGATCGCGATGCGCAACCTGCCGGAATGGTCGATCGCGTTTTGGGCCTCCGCCGTCGTCGGAGCGATTGTCGTCCCGCTCAACGCCTGGTGGACCGGTCCGGAGCTCGAGTACGGCCTCTCCGATTCGGGAGCCCGTCTGGTCCTCGTGGACGGCGAGCGGATGAGACGACTCACTCCCCATATCGGCAACCTCGATCTTCGGGCTGCCATCGTCGCACGGCCCACGGGGACCTTACCTTCGTTCGCAGAGTCCTTTGGAGAGGTCCTGGGCACACCACCTGTCGACGCGACCCTTCCAGACGTGCCGCTCGAACCCGAGGATGACGCGACGATCTTCTACACGTCGGGAACGTCCGGCCAGCCGAAGGGTGCGCTCGGAACGCACCGGAACATCTGCGGAAATGTCTTGAACCTCGCCTTCGCGCGCGCGCGCGCGGCCCTGCGCAGCGGCGAGGATCCCACGCAGTCCGGAACCGAAGAGACGCAGAGTGGGTCGCTGATGTCGGTTCCCTTCTTCCACGCCACGGGGTGTCACTCCATTCTCGTCGCGAACCTCCTCGCGGGGAACAAGCTCGTGCTGATGTACAGGTGGGATCCGGAACACGCTCTCGAGCTGATCGAGCGCGAGCGCCTCACACAGTTCGGGGGAGTACCGGCCATGGTGTGGCAGGTGCTCAAGTCACCCAACTTCGAGAAGCACGACCTTTCCACGGTTCGGGGCATCGCCTACGGCGGTGCTCCCGCAGCCCCCGAGCTCGTCGCCCGCATCAAGGAGGCGTTCCCCGACGTCACTCCCGGCAACGGCTACGGACTCACGGAGACTTCGTCCGTGGCCACCTATAACGGGGCGCAGGACTACGAGCGGAAGCCAGACAGCGTCGGAGTTCCGGTGGGTGTGTGCGAGGTGCGGATCGTCGACGTGACGGGTAACGACCTGCCTCCAGGAGAAATCGGAGAGCTCTGGATCAAGGGGCCGCACGTGGTGAAGGGCTACTGGAACAACCCGGAAGCGATGGCCGCGTCGTTCACAGACGGCTGGTTTCACTCCGGGGACCTGGCCCGCATCGATGAAGAGGGATTCGTCTACATCGTCGATCGCCTCAAGGACATGTTGATCCGCGGCGGGGAGAACGTGTACTGCGTGGAGGTCGAGGACGTGCTCTACAGCCATCCGGCCGTCATGGACGCTGCGGTGATCGGGCTTCCTCACCCGGACCTGGGCGAGGAGGTGGGCGCGGTTGTGCAGATTAGTCCGGGCGCCGTCGTGTCGGAGGACGAGCTCAAACAGCACGTCGCATCGCGGCTCGCCGTTTTCAAGGTTCCCGTCCGGGTCGATCTTCGCGACGAGCCGCTACCCCGAAACGCGACCGGCAAGATCATGAAGCGGCAGCTCAGGGAGGAGCTCGCCGGAGCGGGGAGCGGATAGGTTCCTCGCTCCGCTCGCCCGGATCGCCTCGTATTCTCTCCCTCAGCCGCTACCGTTCACGCACAGCGCTGGGTCGAGGTGCCCGCGGTGGCAAGGAGCGTGTGTAAGGAGGACGACGATGAAGGGGATGGCTTCTCTAAGCTTGGCTCTCATGCTGGCGATCTCAGCGGTCGGGTGCGCTGGGCTAACCGGACACTCTCGCCGAGTTCCAGCCTTCGTCAGCGTCGGGAATGGCTACGATACGTACATCGGCTATGAGCAGGTTTCGCTCGTACCAGTCGAGATCGGCAAGCACGGATGGTTCAGGGCCCGTTACATCACCGACAGCGGCGAGGGAGTGGCTTGGTTCAACGCCAACTCCCTTCAGCTCCTGGAGTGGAATCCCCATATTATCCTGGACTAGGCTCGAGGCGGAACCGCCATCTTCATTTGCCGCTGTGAAAAGCGGAGGAACCGAAGGGCCGGACCGAAGGAGTGCAGGAGTCCGCGTTCCGGCACGCGCACGTGGAACCCGAACCGGAGCGCCTCGAGGAGCGGGACGCGGAGGATGCCGCGAGCCACCGGTTGCTCGTACCCCTCCTCTAACAGATCGACGTAGAGGGTCGTGAGTTCCCGAAACGTCGGTCGGTGGCCGAGGCGCTTCTCTCCACGCAACTCGAAGCGCCTTTCGCCCCGCTCGAAGCTGAGCTGATAGATGTGTGCACGTCCGCCTTCTCGTGCTACGAAGACCCGTACCTCACTGTTCCGGAGCGGTAGCCCGCGTGCCAGCGGAGCCCAGTCGACCTCGCCCTCGAGCCGCGCGCGGTGTTCCGGATCGGCCTCGAAGGCGTCGAGATCCTCGATCGTCGCCTTCGCCCGAAAGGCGAAGGCACCCCCGCTCTGTCGTCCGGCCTGGAAGCCGTTGGTGGCGCTCTGCCCGGGCCCGACGAATCCCTTCAGAACCTCGCGGAACTCAAGCCTCATGAAGCGATTCTCCTCCCTAGCCTTCGAACAGGGAAGGTTGGTTTGCGAGGAACGTCTTCTTGACCGTCTCCGTCATTCCGTTGGGAAGGGTCGCGATCTCCCGCGCGACTCCCGTAGCGACATCCATGAGTTCTTCCGGGTCGACCACGCGGTTCACGAATCCGATCGCGAGCGCCTCCTGCGGCTCGTATCGGCGGCCGGTCAGACACATTTCGCGGGCCGGGCCGGTGCCGATGATGGACCGCATCAGATCGTAGATCGCGGGGGCACCGAAACGCACCTGGGGTTGTCCGAAGACGGCCGTCGTGGCCGCGATCCGAAAGTCACAGAGCGCTGCGAGGTCGCAGCCTCCGCCGAGTGCGGGGCCGTTGACTGCAGCGATGAGCGGTTTGCTAAATGTGTACACGCGTCGGTGATACGCCATCGATTCGGCGAAAATCTCGGCCATGTCTCCGGCGAAGAGCTCCGAGCGATCGAACCCCGCACAGAACGCCGGAGCCGCCCCGGTCAGGATTGCGACCCGGACCGCATCGCTCTTCTCCAGCTCATCGAGCCGCCGGGTGAGCTCGTTGCGAAGTGCGCGCGAGAGTGCATTGCGCTTCTCCGGGCGGTTCAGCGTCAGGATCTCGACTCCTTCTTCCTGTCGCATACTGAGCAGCAAATCTGACATGCGTTCTTCTCCCTGCTGGGTAACCGCTGCCGAGCGGCGGTCGCCGCGCTGATCATCCACCTAGCGTACCACTAGTCCAGGGAGAGCCGCACCGATTCTGGATGAGCCGATTCAGGGCTCCTTGAAGGTAGCGGGGTGGTTCAGCGGTGAGCGAACGATCCCGTAGATGGGGCCTATAGCGAGTCGTCCGTCTTGCGGGGAGGCGGGATCGGGAGGAAGGGCTCGGTCGCGTCGTCCTCCGTTCTGGATCCGGTGAGCGAGTGCAAGAGCCTCCTCAGACGGGTGTCCAAGGACGTGAAGCGCACGGCAAAACCAGTCTCCGTCTCGCGTACGACCTCGGCCCACACCTCGACCGGGAGGCAATCCGTTCGCGGCGTGAAGCTCAGCCGAATCCGCTCCCCGGGCTTGAGTCGAGCGGAAACCTGGTCGATCCGTGCTCCGCTCGCCGAGAAATCGTGCAGGGTGCCCCAGCCCTCCATCTCCTCCGTCTGGAAGGAGGCGCGGCTCTGGAGCCGGAGCCGAGGGGCGACTCGTCTCTCCGGTCCTGAGTACGACGGGTCGTGCTTCCCGCTTCCCATTCAAAGGTCTCCCCGTCGGCCTATCGGAGCACCAGAGGGTGGGCTTGAGCATCGTTATCACGTGTCGTCGCCGGAAAGTCGCTCTGGGCGGGGACCGAACTCCTCATCGGTGCTTGCTTTTTTCGTGCCCCCCTCAGCAGCACTCCATCAGCAACCTTCGTCCGGTGCCGTCTAGTGCCGTCTGGTGACGCCGAAAGAGCATCCGCGTAGCCCCGTGTCTCAGTGGGCATGAAGTGTCCGTAGCAGTCGAGGAGCAGCTTTGCACTGGACCACCCGCCCTGCTCCTGAATCCACTTGAGGTTGCTTCCTCGCGCCATGTGCAGCGACGCGAAGGTATGTCGAAGCGTGTGAGGCGTGACCCTGCGACTTCGGCCGAGGGCTCTCCGAACGATTCGCTCGAACACGCGGGAACGGAAGTTGCGAGGGTCAATGAAGCCTCCGGCCTCATTGGGGAAGACAAGGGCATCGTCAGGGAAGAGATCCGGGCGAATCGCCGCGAGAGCCGTCGCCAGGCGGCTTGACAGCTCCACGATCCGCTCGTGCCCAGTCTTCGTTGGGCCCAAATGCTGTCC
>DAOUZG010000289.1 GCA_030665705.1 Deltaproteobacteria bacterium
CCTCATCGGCTAAACCCTTCGTCGAGCTCGGTCACCGAGCGGCGGTCGACGGCAAGACACACAGCTGGCGCCCTCGCTACGCCAACCCGGTGAGGAATCCGGGCTAGTGTCCTGTCCCGGAAGTTCGCTTGCATTCCCGGCAGCCGTTGCATCCGTGCTCGCGGCGTTGCACTCGCTCGGAATAACGACTGATATGCCTCGCTCGCGCGCCTTGCGAGCCCGGCGCCTCGGCCGCGGGAAACGCGTCGGAACTCCCGGGACAGGACACTAGGGGCCGGGTGCTTGGGGCGCGTTTCCACCTGGTAGCTCGCTCGGCACCTGGGGTGTGCCCGGCGGAGATGGGAACGACGACGGGCTCCCTTCGCTTCCCGTGTTCCCCTCCGCGGCCTGCGTTTGCACGACGTCTTCGAACTGGTTCCCCAGTCCTTCGGTCCCGCCCTCGAGCTCGGATCCGACTAGATCGGGCCCCTCCCCGGGCTCGAGGACCCAGTCGCCGACACCGGTCTCGCCAGATCCCTGGGCGGCAACCCCGCTCGGACCCAGAACCGTCGACTCTGCCGTACCTGGCTCCGCCTTCGTCGCCAGGTTCCGCACCGGTGGGAACTGAACCGGGCGCGGGATCTCGCGCTCCGGGGGCAGGTCGGGAAACACCTGCGTGCAGAAGCCCGGCCGCGGCTCGACGCGTCCGCCCTGGCTCGGATCGATCTGACGGACAAAGACCGACCCGTCCAGGTTGCAGCACAGGGTCCACAGCCCCAGCTGGGAATCCTCGATAACCTGGGCGTCGAACTCGGTCCCCTTCACACCGATCACCGCGGTGGGCGTGTGCATCTCGACCCGGGTCGGTCCACCGAACGCCTCGCCGACGAGGACGCGAGCCTTCCCCTTCAAGAGCCGGAGCACGGAGGGGTCCTTGGTCGCGTTTGGTCCGACGATGTACGAATCGATCAAGAGCTCCGTCTCCTCCCCGAGCGTCAGGATCGTCTCGTCGACGAGCAGGACCTTCGCCACCGCGCCCGGACCGGTCCGAAGCGTGTCTCCCACCTCGACGTCCCGATCGATGACGGCGGCCGTCCAGCTCGTCTCTCCGGTCGGAAGGACCTCCACGTCGCCCTCGAGCGCAGCCACGAACCCCACCGGCTCTGCCCATGCCCGACCCAGGGGCACGAGGATCACCAGGGCCAGGGTGATTGCCGCCGTCGGTCGACCCCAACTGCAGATCCCCATGTTCTTCCCTCCCGTGCGACGCCCGCCGTCGCTCTAGTAGCGGTACGTGAGCCGAAAATCGGCCACGTGCCGGTCGTAATCGTAGGTGGGTGTATTAGATGACCAGTGTATGTAGCGCCAGCCGGCCGACGCGAAGAGTCGGTCGCTGAGACGGCGACGCATCCAGAACCGAATCTGGCTGATGCGGTCGCTCCGGTCCCCGAGCTGGGGGCTCTCCAGAATGCTCGGATTGTCGAACTTGCGCCGCTCGTACCAGCCTTCCACCATGAAAAACAGATCATACGGCAGCCCGAGGCCCAGGCTGGCGATATAGATTGGGCCATGGGAGTCGTACTCGGTCCCGTCCACCTCCTCGTCCCGGTACTGGACGGAGATCCGCGCGAAGCTGCGCCCCAATCGGGGCAGCGGAGGCAGGATCCAGGTCTGCTCGATGCCGACGTACTGAACCTGACCATCGCGATCGAGCGGGGCGAGACTCGGGGCATCGAAGTCCTCGAAGAAGCTACGGTCTTCGTACCGGTAAAAGAGCCGCGTAAACAGTGTGCGCGAGGGAACGAGCTGCACGGCCGGCTCGACCGAGATCGTCCTGCGGAACGACTCCCAGTCGGCCCAGACGTACTCGAACCCGGAGCGAACATCGAGGCCCGCCCGTTCGGTGAGCTGGTAGCTCGCCAGGGCCCAGACCTCACTTTCCTCGATGTCGAGGTGTTGCTCGTCGCGCTGCGCGCTCAACCCACCGTCGTAGCCTACCCGCAGGCGCAGGGGACCCCTCTCGAGCGCCGTCCCCTCGATCCCCGCCTCGAACTCCCCGCGATAGTCGGTCTCCCCCGAGATCCCGAAGCTGTCGTCACCGCCGGCCAGGTTGACGTTCGTATCGTAGGCGTAGCCGATCGACGCGTAGCCCTGCCAACGACCGGCGTCCCCGCGCCGGAGACGCCGAAGGTGGAGCGCGGCCGACTCGGCGAGGAGGGTGCCCGGAACCTCGGTCAGAACTGCCTCGAGCAGCTCCTGGGCCTCCTCCGGTCGGTTCTCGTCGCGCGCGACGAGCGCGAGCCGGTAGGCCACCGGGACCTCGAGCGTGGGGTCGATCGCCACGGCCTCGTTGAGCTCAGCTTCGGCTCGCGCCGGGTCTCCGAGCTCCTGATAGACCACGCCGAGCAGCAGGCGGATGCGGCCGCTCCCGGGGTTCTTTTCCTTGGCTACCTCCAGGTGCTCGCGAGCTTGGGGCCAGTCCTCGAGACGGTACCGCGCCATGCCCAACATCAGGTCGAGATCCGGCGCGGAGGCGTCCACCTCGCGGAGGCGGTGGAGAATCGCAATGGCTTGCCTGGCTTCCCCGGCAAGCAGGAGCGCCCGCGCGTAGAGCCCTAGGGAGGCGGCGTCGTCGGGTGCGAGCTCGACCGCTCGTCCGAGGTGCTGGACCGCCCTCTCGGCCTGCTGCTTGCGCAGCGCGCGCGCACCGAGCTCGTACTGCACATCCGCGGCGTGTCCCCGGTCGGCCATGGCGGGCGGGC
>DAOUZG010000193.1 GCA_030665705.1 Deltaproteobacteria bacterium
CAAGGAGATCAAGCTCCGGCCGCGGACCGCGGAACACGACCTCGACTTCAAGTTGAAGCGGGCACGCCGGTTCCTGATCGATGGGGACAAGGTGCGCTGCACCGTCTGGTTCAGGGGTCGCGAGATCGTCCATTCCGCGCAGGGCTTCCAGGTGCTGGCGAACGTGGCGGAGCGGCTGGCCGACGTGGCGAAGGTCGAGCAGAAGCCCAAGTTCGAGAACCGGCAGCTCGCTCTCATCCTGACGCCGGATCGCGGCGCCATCGAAAAGATCTTACGGCAGGAGCAGCAGGCCGCAGCGTCCGAGAAGATGGAGCAGGCAGAGGAATCCGGACAGGCGGAGGAATCCGAGCAGGGAGAGAAATCCGGGGAGGACGAAGGTGCCGAAGCTTAAAACGCGGCGAGGGGCTGCCAAGCGGTTCAAGGTCACCGGATCCGGTCGGGTCCGACGGGCGCAGGCGTTCAGGAGCCACAACTTCACAGGCAAGTCGAGGAAGCGGAAGCGCCAGCTCCGGAAGGAGACGGACGTGTCTCCGGCGGACACGCCCCGGATTCGGCGCGAGATCCCCTACCTCTAGACGATCCGACCCAGCGCAGCGGAGGGAACGATGAGGGTCAAGCGAGGACTGACGAGGCACCGTCGTCACAAGCGGGTGATGAAGCAGGTCTCCGGGTTTCGGGGGGCTCGGGGGAAGCTGTTTCGGCCGGCGCAGCTCGCGCTCGAGCGGAGCCTCAAGTACGCCTACCGGGACCGCCGACAGCGCAAGAGGCAGTTTCATCGGCTCTGGATCATCCGGATCAACGCAGCTGCGCGTGCCCACGGGCTTTCGTACAGCCGCTTCGTGAGCGGGTTGCGCAGCGCCGGCGTGGAGCTGGATCGAAAGGTCCTCGCGGACCTGGCGGTGTCCGACGCTCAGACGTTTTCCGAGCTCGCCGAGCTCGCAACGCGGTCCCAGGCAGATTGAACGCGCGACCGGAGTCCCCTGACCAGCTCGAACACCTTCGTTCTCTAGAGCAAGAGGCGCGGAGGGAAATCTCCGAGACAGACGCTCCGCAGGCGTTGGTCGAGGTGCGCGCACGCTACCTGGGCCGAAAGGGCTCCGTCTCCGATCTTCTCCGGTCGCTTGGGGGTCTCGAGCCCACGGAACGCGCGCGGATGGGGAAGGCTGCCAACGAGGCGAAGGCGCGCATCGAGGAGTGGGTCCGCCAGCGTCGGACCGAGATCGACCAGGAGCAACGAGAACACGCTCTCTCCGGGCGCTGTCAGGACGTCACCCTTCCGGGAGTTCCCTTTGTACGAGGGCGTCTGCATCCCGTGACCCGCGTCGTGCGTGAGGTCGTCGAGTTCTTCGTCTCGATGGGCTTCACCCTGGAAGAGGGTCCCGAGGTCGAGACCGACTACAACAACTTCGAGGCGCTGAACTTTCCGCCCGACCACCCAGCCCGCGATATGCAGGACACCTTCTTTGTCGAAGGGGGGCACGTCCTGCGGACGCATACCTCGCCCGTACAGATCCGGGCGATGACCGGTCGACAGCCCCCGTTTCGCTTCATCGCGATCGGCCGGGTCTACCGGCACGACCTGAGCCCCCGTCACAGCCCGATGTTTCAGCAGGTCGAAGGTTTCATGGTCGATGAACACACCACCTTCGCCGACCTCAAGGGGGTTCTGTACGCCTTTGCGGAGCACATGATGGGCTCCGGCACCGACCTGCGCTTCCGCTCGAGCTACTTCCCCTTCACGGAGCCCTCGGCGGAGCTCGACTTCCAGTGTGTGCTCTGCAAAGGGCAGGGCTGTGCGACGTGCTCGCAAAGCGGCTGGATCGAATGGGGGGGGTGCGGGATGATCCATCCGCAGGTGCTCGAGAACTGCGGCATCGACGCTGCGCGCTATCAGGGGTTTGCCTTCGGAATGGGACTCGAGCGGAGCGCCATGAATCGGCACAGCATCCCGCACATTCGCCTGCTCTACGACGGGGACGTGCGGGTGCTGGAGCAGCTCTGATGCGTGTCCCGCTCGGCTGGCTTTCGGAGTGGATCAATCTCCCGGTCCCGCCCGAGGAGCTGGCGGAGAGGCTGACGCTGAGTGGCCTCGAGATCGACGAGATCGAGCGGCGAGGTCCGGACCTCTCGAACATCCAGGTGGGCTACGTCGTTGAGTCCGGTCGGCACCCCAGCGCCGACCGACTGTCGCTTTGCCGGGTGGAGCTGGGCGACGGGGAGCCGTTCGAGGTCGTGTGCGGAGCACCGAACGTCGCGGCCGGACAAAAGGTTGCGGTAGGGCTCCCGGGGACGGTCCTTCCCGATGGGACGAAGCTCAAGAAGACCAAGATCCGAGGCGTCGTTTCGAACGGTATGATCTGCTCGGAACGAGAGCTCGGACTCGGGTCGGACCACGAGGGGATACTGGTCCTGGATCCGGAGGCGCCGGTCGGCGCCCCTCTCGAAACGGTCATCTCGGCCGGCGAGGTGGTACTCGAGGTGGCCATTCCGCCGAACCGGGGCGACTGCGCCTCTCTCATCGGGATCGCGCGCGAGGCCCGAGCGCTGCTCGGTGGCGAGCTGCGGATCCCCCCGTGTGACCCACCGGAGGGAACCCGTCCGGCGGCCGACGATATTCGCATCGAGATCGATGATCCCGAAGGGTGCTACAGCTACGTCGGGCGGGTCGTGCACGGCGTTCGGATCGGCCCATCTCCGGATTGGCTCTGTCAGAAGCTCGAGGCCGCCGGGATGCGCCCGATCAACCTCGCGGTCGACGTCACGAACCTGCTGCTGCTCGAGTTCGGCCAGCCCCTCCACGCGTTCGACCTGTCCACGATCCGCGGGAGGGTGATCCGCGTGCGAAGCGCGGGCGAAGGGGAGCGCCTGCGAACACTCGACGACGTGGAGCGTACGCTTGGCGCTGAGGATCTCGTGATCGCCGACGGTGAGAGAGCCGTTGCCGTAGCGGGTGTCATGGGGGGCGCGGAGACCGAGGTCCGAGACGATACGACGGACATCCTCATCGAGAGTGCTCACTTCAACCCCTCGCGCATCCGCCGAACCGCGCGGCGGCTCGGCCTCCAGAGCGAATCGTCGTACCGGTTCGAGCGCGGCGTGGATCGCGCCGGGATCGAGCGGGCGGCGAACCGGGCGGCTCGGCTCATTGCGGAGCTCACGGGCGGGGAGGTCGCTCGGGGCGCGGTTGTCACACGCGGCGGGAGCCCCCCGATCACGGAAGAGATCCACCTCGACCCCCCGCGGGTGAACCGGGTTCTCGGGACGTCGATCTCGACGGAGGAGATGATGAACCTCCTCGAACGGCTCGGGGTGGGATGCACCTCGGAGGGGGAGGCGCTCGTGTGCCGGATCCCGACGCACCGCAACGACCTCCACCGCGCCGAGGATCTGATGGAGGAGGTTGCGCGGATCTACGGGTACGACCGGATTCCCACGACCCTCCCGACCGGCGAGCTCCGGGCGGTACGGCTTCCGATCTCCTACGAGCTCGGGGAGCGGGCGCGCGACGGCCTCCGGGCTGCGGGGCTGCTCGAAATGGTGAGCTTTCCGTTTCTCCGAGCCGCGGACCTGGATCGGATGCAGCTTCCCTCCGAGGACCCGCGGCGGCGTCTCGTCGAGGTTCAGAATCCCGTCGTGGAAGAGCAGCGTTTTCTCCGACCGCTCCTTCTGCCGACGCTCCTCGAGATCGCACAGCGCAACCGCAGCCGTCAGGTCGAGCACGTGCGGCTGTTCGAGGTGAGCCGGGTCTTTGCCCCGAGAGGGGACAACGAGCTCCCGGAAGAGCCGCTGCACGTGGCCGCTCTTCTCCTGCGGGGCGAGGCCGCGAGCCTCTGGGAGCCGCACGACGGGCCCCCGCTGTTCCACGAGGCGAAAGGGGTGGCACAGGCCCTCCTGGAAGATCTCGGCCGTCTCCCGCAGTTTCCCGCGCGCAGCGCGGAGCCGTTCCTGCATCCGGGGGCGGCATGCGGCATCGCCGCGAACGGGCGACCGGTGGGGGTCATAGGGGAAATTCACCCCGCTGTGGCGGCGGCTTTCGAGCTCGACGCCCCGTGCGCCGTTCTCGAGATCGATCTGACCGCACTCCAGGCTATTCCGGAGCGTCCCCGTCAGCTCAAGGAGGTCTCCCGGCACCCCCTCGTGCGGCGGGATCTGTCGGTGCTGGTGG
>DAOUZG010000192.1 GCA_030665705.1 Deltaproteobacteria bacterium
GCGGCTCGGGGCCGTCCGACACGGCGTGCCACCTCCTCGTAGCTGCACGTCGCGCCCGACGGAATCGATCGCAGCACCTCCCAGACGCGACGCTGGAAAGCGGTCGCGCGGATGTCGAGTGGGAGCGTCGGCCACGGAAGCTCTCCACGAAGGTAATCGACGAGCGCCCGGACCCAGGGGCCGAGATGACCCTCGTCCCGTCGAACGGTGGCGTCCGGAAACTCGCGTCGGAGATCCTCCGTTAGCTCGAGCGCGGTGCGGCCCATCTGCACGCGGCAGAGCCCGCGAGCCGTCCCGGCCACCAGTAACCGCCCCAGGGGGGAGCGAGCCACCGTGTATTGGATCTCCTCTCCCCGACCCCCGCGGCGGTAGGTCCCCGGGCTCATTCCGAGCTGGCCCGACGCCCTCTCGTAGAGCCGACTGCTCGACCCGTAGCCCGCCGCGTAGAGGGAGGACGCAATCCCCTGCCCCTCCCGGAGGCGGGCGCGGAGACGCTCGACCCGGCGCGCATCTGCATACTGGCTGGGGGCCACCCCCACGACGCGCTTGAAGGTGCGCTGGAGATGGCAGGGGCTCAGCCCGACTCCTCTGGAGAGCTCGGAGAGAGTCGGGATGCGGTCCTCGCAGGCATCGATGGCGCGACACACGGCGAGCACCTTCGTGGCTGTCGGATCCGCGCTCGAACGATCCGCCGGGCGGCAGCGTCGGCATGCCCGATAGCCCTCCGCCTCCGCGGCGGCCAGCGAGGGGAAGAAGGTGACGCGCTCCCGCTTCGGACGGCGACTCGGACAGCCCGGCTGACAGTAGATTCGGGTGGAGTGGACACCGTAGACAAAGCGCCCGTTGAGAGCGGAATCCCGCTCCCGGACCGCCCTCCACATCTCCCGATCGCTAAGCGCTGAGCCCACGTCTCCCACGATCTCGCTCCCCGCCTGATCCTCCCGGTGTGATGGGTTCGTGTCTACCCCCCGGTGGGTTATTCGGGCTCTACCCGGCTCGGGCAGAGCTGCGGGAGAGCCGGCCTCTCGGACATCTGCGCTCCTCCTGGCAGGAAGACTCCCACCGTTCGCTTTCGGAGGAGTGAACCCGACCGCCGCGGCAGCTTCTATCCGGATCTTGCGGTCAAACCGCCTGTCCGCGGAGGTCGGTCAGCGCGCGGAGGTCGGTCAGCGCGGGGAGTTCGGTCACCGGTGCCGAGGGGTCCGCGTCCTCTCCCTGGAGCCGGACCGCCTATGGAAGCGGCTTCTCGAACCACTCCACGTCCCAGTAGCGGCCCAGCTTGCGTCCGACCTCGCGGTAGATTCCGGCCGAGCGGAACCCGAGCCGGAGATGAAGCGCCACCGAAGCGGGGTTCGGTTGGGTGACCCCCGCATACGCCCGGTGCAAATCCTCTCCCCGAAGCTGATCGAACAAGGCCGCGTAGAGCCGAGCCCCGATCTCCCGTCCCTTGGCGCCGGGATCGAGGTAGACGCTGGTCTCGACTGACGTACTGTAGGCCGCCTTCGGTCGGAATCGAGTGCTGCACGCATACCCGACGACCCGTCGCGCCTCCTCTGCCACAACGAGCCGGTGTGGTCCGGTCTCCTGAAACTGCTCGAACCAGGGCCGTCGCTCGTGGGGGGAGAACTCTTCTACGTCGAACGTGACGGCCGTCTCTCGGACGTAGTGGTTGTAGATCTCGGTGATTGCACTGAGGTCTCCGACTTCTGCGATCCGGATCACGGGCTCGGTCGTCATCGCGGGTCGATCATACAAGCTCAACTTCGAGCCGGTGAGTCGGAGAGCGTGATAGACTCCCGCATCTCGTTGTGGGGAGAGCGGGACGGGCAGATGACGGATGCCCCTGAGTACGGTCCTCCGATCTCGGGAGAGGAGGTTGAGGAAGCTGCCGAGATCACCTCGCGCGCCTTCGGGCGTGTGTCCTGGGCCGACCCACCACTGTTCGAGCGGGCCGGGCGCGAGAATCACCGGGTCTTGCGCGAGAAGGGCACCGTAGCAGCCAGCCTTCTGCTCGTGCCGATGGGGCAGTGGTTCGGAGGTCGTTCTGTACCGATGGTCGGCATCGGCTCCGTCGCGGTTGCGGCGGACCGGTGGGGTCAGGGACTGGGGCGCAGGCTGATGCACGAGGCGGTCCACGAGCTTCACGAGACCGAGACGCCGATCTCGGCCCTTTTTCCGGCCACGTTTGCGCTCTACCGGGGAGCCGGCTACGAGCCCGCCGGCACGAAGTGCGAGGTCAGTCTCGCCGCGAATCAGATTGGACTGTCGGACCGCGAACTCCAGCTGCGTCCGATCGAGGAGTCCGACGAGCCGGCGATCTTCGAGCTGCAGCGCGCACACGCACGACGATTCCCCGGACACCTCGATCGCTGTCGCTTTATCTGGCACGAGACCCGACACTGGGAGGGGAAACCGGGCGACGGATCCCTCGTCGAGCTGGACGGCAGGGTCGAGGGATACCTCTACTCGGTTCCGAACCTCCGTCCGGACTTCAGACTCGATCTGCGCGTCCTCGACGTGGCAGCGTTGACGGCCCGCGCCGGACGCCGCCTCCTCACGTTTCTCTCCGACCACCGCTCGCAGGTCGAGACGATCCGATGGGACGGAAGTCCCGCCGATCCCCTCCTCGCGCTTCTGCCCGAGCCGGTCTACCAGATCCAGTCACCCGGTCCATGGATGCTCCGAATCATCGACGTGCCGGCAGCGCTCTCCGCGCGGGGCTACCCCGAGGGGATCGAGGCCGAGCTCCACCTGGGGGTCCACGATCGAACCCTTCCGCAGAACGAGGGTCCGTTCGTTCTCGAGATCTCCAACGGCCGGGGTCGAGTCGAGCGGGGCGGAGAAGGTCGGATCCAGCTCGACGTGCGAGGGCTGGCGCCGCTCTACACCGGACATCTCTCGCCGCAGGCGCTGCAGGCCGCGGGGCTCCTCGAAGGGCCGGAACCCGACCTGCACGCTGCAGCCGTGGTCTTCGCAGGACCCGCGCCGTGGATGACGGAAGGGTTTTAGAAGGAGGAGGTCCTTTGCAGCGCGACGGAGCCTACATCCCCTTTGCAGAGTCGGGGAGCTATCCAATCCGCCCGGGAAACGCCGTCCGTCCTCTCGTCGACGGTGAGCCGGCGTTTCGAGAGATCTGCCAGACGGTCGACGCGGCTCGGAAGAGCGTCTGGGTGACGGTGGCTTTCCTCAAGGGCGACGTCCAAATGCCTGACGGACGCGGCAGCTTCTTCGATGTTCTCGACCGTGCGAGGGGGCGCGGTGTCGATGTCCGAGCTCTCTTCTGGCGTTCGCCCGAACAGGAGAAGGAGCAGCCGGGTATCCACTTTCCCGGGACGCCGGAGCAGCGCAACTGGCTCCGCGAACGCGGCTCCCGCTTTCTCGCCCGGTGGGACGCTCTGCCGAAGAAGCTCTGCCATCACCAGAAGAGCTGGGTCATCGACGCGGGCGAGCCCGAAGAGGTCGCGTTCGTGGGTGGAATCAACCTCGACCCCGGTTCCGTTGTCGTTCCCGGCCACCCACCCCGTGACGTCGGTAATCTCCACGGCAATATCCACGATCTCTACGTTCGGGTTCGGGGACCCGCAGCCACCGACCTTCATCACAACTTCGTTCAACGCTGGAACGAGTCGACGGAGCGGGGGCGGGAGGACGGCGTGTGGCCGGACGTGAGCCGGGCCGACGACCTCCCCTTCCCGACTGCCCCCTCGAGCCCCGCGGGCGAGGTCGCGGTTCAGATCTCGCGGACCGTGCGTCCGGAACTCTACACGGACCGAACCGCAACACCGGGGGGCCGACCCTTCGCAATCGCGGAGGGCGAGCAGAGCGCACTCGAGCAATACGTGGCGGCGATCGATGCTGCCGAACGGACGATCTACATCGAGGATCAGGTGATCGGCTCCCCGCGAATCGTAGACCGGCTCGATCGAGCCCTCGTGCGTGGGGTGGAGGTCGTGTTCCTCGTTCCCGGGCAGGCACACCACGAGTTCGCGGCCGCCCGCAAGGACGAGCGGTTCAAGCCCTACTTCGAAAAGCTCCACGCGCTCGGCCACTTTGACCGTTTTGCACTGGTCGGAATTGCCTCCAACGTGGCCCCGGGACGCTACCAGGACGTCTACGTCCACGCGAAGATCATGCTGGTCGACGACGTGTGGGCGACCATCGGCTCCACGAACATCGCGGATCGGTCGTTTGAGAGGGATACAGAGCTGAACG
>DAOUZG010000107.1 GCA_030665705.1 Deltaproteobacteria bacterium
GCCATGGAGCTCGACGTAGACGTCGACGCCGTCCCGGAGGGAACGGTGGTCTTTGCACCGGAGCCCCTCCTGCGAATTCAGGGCCCGCTTATCCAGTGCCAGATCCTGGAGACGGCGCTGCTGAACCTCCTCAACTTCCAGACGCTGGTGGCCACGAAAGCCGCCCGCATCTGCCTCGCGGCAGGGGACGACCCGGTCCTCGAGTTCGGACTTCGACGGGCTCAGGGCATCGACGGAGGGATCGCGGCGAGTCGGGCCGCCTACGTGGGTGGGTGTGCGGCCACTTCGAACCTCCTCGCGGGAGAGATCTTCGGAATCCCCGTTCGCGGCACACAGGCGCACAGCTACGTGATGAGCTTCGACGACGAACGGGAGGCGTTCGAGACGTACGGCCGGGCCATGCCGAACAACTGCATCTTCCTGGTGGACACGTACAACACGCTCAAGGGAGTTCGACACGCCGTTGAAGTTGCGAAGCAGCTCCGACGCGAAGGGATCGAGATGACGGGGATCCGACTCGACTCGGGCGACCTCGCGGAGTTGAGCCAGGAGGCGCGTCGGATGCTGGACAAGGCCGGGTTCCCCCATACGGTCATCGCAGCGAGCAACGAGCTCGACGAGTGGCAGATCGCGAAGCTCAAGGGCCAGGGCGCGACCATCGGACTCTGGGGCGTGGGGACGCGTCTCGCCACCGCCTACGACCAGCCCGCACTCGACGGCGTCTACAAGCTCGCCGCTATCCGCGGCCCGGGCGAGCCGTGGCGCCACCGCATCAAGCTCTCCGAGGAGGATCCGGCGAAGGGAACCCTGCCCGGCATCCACCAGGCTCGACGATACGCGCTCGACGGGCGCTGGGTCGGCGACGTGATCTACGACGTGGAGCGGAGCAAGAACGGGCCCGAGGAGGTTCGAAAGCTTGCGGACGCCGGGACGTTCGAGCTTCCCGAGGGAGCGTACACGGCCTACGACCTGCTGCTTCCGATCTATCGAGACGGCAAGCGTGTCTATACCGTCCCCTCGACGGAGGCGGCGCGAAAGCGGGCACTGGAGGAGCTCGATCGCTTGCCCGAAGAGGTTCGGAGCCTGACGGAGCCCGCCTCCTACCCGCTCGGGATCGACACTCGGGTCCTCGAGCTCCGCGACGCCCTCGCCCAGGAGCACCGTTCCGAGGACGAGTAGGCGCGTACGAGAACGGATCCATGAAAGCGCTGCTTCTCGTCGACATCCAGAACGACTTCCTCCCCGGCGGAGCCCTGGAGGTGCCCCGGGGGGACGAGGTGATTCCGGTGGCGAGTCGTCTGGCGCGCTCTGCCGACCTCGTGGTCGCGACGAAGGACTGGCACCCGCCCGACCACAAGAGCTTCGCGCCTAACCACCCGGGGAGGAAGCCGGGGGACGTCATCGACCTAAACGGCACCGAGCAGGTGCTCTGGCCTCCCCACTGCGTGCAGCACACTCCCGGATCAGAGCTCGCGCCCGGGCTCGAGACCTCGCAGATCGCCGAGATCTTCTACAAGGGAATCGACCCCGAGATCGACAGCTACAGTGCGTTCTTCGACAACCGACACCTGCGAGCGACCGGACTCGGCGACTACCTGAGAGAGCGGGGTGCGGAAGAGATCTTCATCGCCGGGGTCGCAACCGACTACTGCGTCCGGTGGACGGCGCTCGACGCGGTCGAGCTCGGCTTCGACACCGTTGTCGTTGAGGACGGGTGCCGCGGGATCGATCTCAATCCGGGCGACATCAAGCGGGCGCTCGAGGAGATGCGTCGCGCCGGCGTCCGGATCGTTGGGAGCGACTCGCTTCTCGGGGCGGTCGAGTAGACAGCGGCTCGAGGGTTTCGGCTCGCTCCACCAACCGGGGCATTGGGCGAGGGGAAATGACCGAAGTCGATGCAGGCAGCCGGACCGAGATCGTCGTGGGTGACATCACGAAGCTCGAGGTCGACGCGATCGTCACCGCAGCCAACACCTCCCTTCTGGGAGGAGGCGGGGTGGACGGCGCGATCCATCGGGGGGCGGGGCCGGAGCTCCTCGAGGAGTGCCGGGGAATCGGCGGCTGCCCAACGGGAGAGGCTCGGATCACGAAGGGGTATCGGCTGCCCGCCCGCTACGTGGTCCACACCGTCGGACCGATCTACCGCGACGGACGACACGGGGAGCCCGAGCTTCTGGCTTCGTGCTATCGGGAGTCGCTTCGCCTGGCAGCGGGACACGGGATCGAACGGATCGCCTTCCCGTCCATCAGCACGGGTGCGTACGGGTACCCGATCCGCGACGCGGCCCGGATCGCGATCGATTCGGTTCAGGAGTGGTTGGAAGCGAACGAGCTCCCCCGCAGGGTCCTGCTCTGCTGCTTCGCCGAGGGGGACGCCCGGTTCTACCGAGAGCTGCTCTCCGGCTCCTCGTGAGGGGCGGCCCCGGAAACTCAGCGGGGGCTCCCTCCCCCGGGTCGGAAACGGCCGCTGCCCGCTGGGGCACACCTCCCTGGAGGGTGGACGTGAGTCTCCCCTCCACCGAGCCGCCTCGGTCGTGTGACCTCGCGGTCGTTGGAGCGGGGCTCACGGGCCTGGCCTGTGGGGTCGTGGGAGCGCGACGAGGCTTCAGCGTGGCCGTGCTCGAGGCTGGGCGGGTGGGGGCGGGGTCGAGCGGCCGCACCGGTGGCGTCGTTCTGGAGGAGACCGCGGCGGGACCACTCGAGGGGGTGACGGCTTGCCTCCCGGCTCTCGGGCAGACCGTGCGGGCGCTCGGGATTGAGTGCGACCTCCGGATCGGGGGGTGCTGGGAGCTCGTCCACAAGGCGGACCGAGAATCCGGAGAGCCCGGGTGGATGGATGGAGGGAAGCGCGTCGTGGTCGGGGAAGTCGTGCCGGGCGGCACGCTCGATCCGGGGAGGCTTCTTTCGGGCCTCGCGCGCGCCGTGATCGACGCAGGGGGATCCATCGTCGAGGGAAGCGCCGTCCGGGCGATCCATCCCGGGCCCCCCGTGACGCTCGAGCTCTCGAGGGGAACCCTCGTGGCCCAACACGTGGTCCTCGCCCTAAACGCCTTCACGCAGAACCTCGTCCCCGAGCTCGAGGAGATCCACCCGGCCCTCACCCTGGCACTCTGCACCGAGCCGCTTGATCCGGAGACGATCTCGGCAATCGGCCTCGGGCAGGGGACCCCCTTCTACACCGCCGACCTCCCGTACCTGTGGGGGAGCCCCCTGCCGGATGGACGCGTCATTTTCGGGAGCGGGCTCGCCTTCGACCCGAGTGACGACCTCTCTCGGATCGACGTCCGTGAGGGAGATGCCGCAGCGGTCCTCGGGAGTCTCGAGGAGCGGGTGCGGCGGCTGCACCCTCTGCTCGTCGACGTCCGGATCTCCACGCGCTGGGGTGGGCCGGTCGCGTTCTCCCGGGATCGCCGGCCGTTTCTCGCCCCTCTCACGCGTGCGCCGCACGTGCTTGTCACGGGGGCGTACGCGGGGCACGGCATCGCGCTCGGCGTACGCATCGGTGAGCTTGCGGCCGAGTGGATTGCGGGGGAGGTCCAGCTTCCCCCCTGGGCGCAGGAGGTCTAGCCGGGTTTAGAAGCCCGTCAGGTAGGGGAGGCGGAGCGCGGTCTCCTCGATCGCGTCTCTTGCGACGAGGAGCGTGCGTGTTGCGTCCCACGTCCCCTCGAGGAGCTGGCCGAGGGCCCAGTCCGGAATCTCGATGGAGAGCGTCCCCCCGCGAAACCGGAGGGTTCGCGTTGCGAGGTCGAGCTCGAGCGGCTGGTCGGGATCGAGCTCCACGGCGTCCATGAGGCGGTAGACGTCGTCACGCGGCGCCGTGACGCCCGGAATCCCGAGGGCAATGCAGTTCCCGAAGAAAATCTCCGCGAACGATTCGCCCACGATTGCGCGGATCCCCCAGCGGCCGAGGGCCTGCGGGGCGTGCTCCCGTGAGCTTCCGCAGCCGAAGTTGCGGTTCACGACGAGGATCGAGGCGCCCGCAAAGCGGGGAGAATCGAACGGGTGCCCCTTCGGCCGCCCCTCCGGATCCCTGCGCACGTCGGCAAAGGCGTGCTCCTCGAGCCCATCGAAGGTGACCGTCTTCATGAACCGCGCCGGGATGATCGTGTCGGTGTCGATGTTGTCGCCCCGAACCACGATGCCGCGCCCCAACACGCTCTCGACCCGCTCAAGCCCCACTGCGCGCCCCCTCACGAAAAGAGTTTGCGAACGTCGGCGACGCGACCCTCGACGGCGGCCGCGGCAACCATCACCGGGCTCATCAGCAGCGTCCGTCCCATCGGGCTCCCCTGACGGCCCCGGAAGTTCCGGTTGGAGCTCGATGCGCAGACCTCTCGTCCCACGAGCTTGTCCGGGTTCATCGCCAGACACATCGAGCAGCCGGGCTCACGCCACTGAAAGCCTGCTGCTACGAAAACCTCATGAAGACCCTCGGCTTCGGCCTCCCGCTTCACCGAGTCCGAGCCGGGGACGACGAGGGCGCGCACGCCCGGAGCGACCCGGCGCCCATGGACCACGCGTGCCGCCTCTCGTAGATCCGACAGGCGCCCGTTCGTGCACGACCCGATGAAGGCGACGTCGATGCGCGTCCCCTCGATCGGCTCCCCGGGATGGAGGTCCATGTAGGCAAAGGCCTGCTCGGCCGCCGAGTGATCCTCTTCTTCGAGCTCCTCGAATCGCGGGATCCGCTCGTCGACCCCGATTGCCTGCCCCGGGTTGGTTCCCCAGGTGACCGTCGGAGCGATGGCGCCCCCATCGAGCTCCACCTGGTCGGCGTAGCCCGCATCGGGATCGCTCGCGATCGACTTCCACCAGGCAACCGCTCGGTCGTAGGCACCGTCGTGCGGGGCGAACCGTCGCCCGCGCAGGTACTCGAAGGTTGTCTCATCGGGGTTGACGTATCCCACGCGCGCCCCGCCCTCGATCGACATGTTGCACAGCGTCATGCGCTCCTCCATCGAGAAGCGCTCGACCACCGGCCCACCGTACTCGTAGGCGAAGCCCACACCCCCCTTGACCCCGAGGGTCCGGATAATGTGGAGGATCACGTCTTTCGCGTAGACACCCCGGGGCAGCTCCCCGGTCACCCGGATGCGTCGGACACGCGGGCGCTGCATCGCGAGGCACTGGGAGGCGAGCAAATCGCGGACCTGGGTCGTCCCGACCCCGAAGGCAATGGCGCCGAACGCCCCGTGGGTGGAGGTGTGGCTGTCGCCGCAGGCAATTGTCATCCCCGGCTGCGTCAGGCCGAGCTCCGGGCCGACGACGTGGACGATCCCCTGGTCTCCCGAGCCGAGGTGAAACAGCTCGATCCCGAACTCCTCGCAGCTCCGCTCCAGGGCCTGGAACATCTGCTCCGCGAGCGGATCGGCGAGCGGCCGAGCCCGAAGGTCTGTCGGAACGATGTGGTCGACCGTGGCGAACGTTTGCTCGGGCGCCAGCACCGTCAGTCCCGACTCCCGCAGGCTCTGAAACGCCTGGGGAGAGGTGACCTCGTGGATGAGGTGGAGCCCGATGAAGAGCTGCGCATGGCCGCTCGGGAGCTCGCGGACGGTGTGCAGGTCCCAGACCTTATCCAGAAGGGGCTTTCCCATACCTACTCTTCTACTCTTCCGCGACCCCCCACCGGTGGTCTCTAGGTAGCCGATCGGGAATTCTCAGCCAACCGCGGGATGCTCGCGCGACGTGCTCAGGCAGGAGAGAGGTTCGGGCTAGAGCTCCGCGAGGACGCGGAAGGGACCGCTGGGGCGGTCGTCGGGCCGGATTGGTTGCGCCGTCCCCAGGTCGTAGTCCTGGATCCAGCGGATGTTCTCGAAGCCCGCTTCGCACAGAAGCTCCGCAAGGTGGGCCGGAGCGACGTAGCGCCGGTGGGTAACCTTCTCCTCCTCTGGCCCTCCATCGATCCGGAACATCTGGGTGCGCTGCTCCAGCAGGGGGTTGAGCATCTCGCGCCGGTCGCGGACCTCCAGGCGGTGACCCTGGGAGGTGCGCTCGATCAAGCGCCAGCGTCCGATCTGATCCGGGGCTACGAAGGAGAGCGGACAGAAACAATCCAGAACGATGATCCCGGGATCGCGCATGGACTGCCGAGCGTGGCGTAGGAAGAGCCGCTCCTCCTCGAGATCGATCAGGGCGTTAAACGCATAGAGCGTCACGAAGACGGCATGAAAGCGCTCGGGTAACGGGTGATGTATCAGGTCGTGATCCTGGAGCCGAACCCGGTCAGCGTAGGGCCGGCACCGCTCACGGGCGACGGCCAGGCTCGAGCGCAAGGTCTCCAGCCCCACGACCGCGTGCCCCGCGCGGGCGAGGTGCTCCGTGACACGACCGGTGCTGCAGCCCACCTCGAGAACGGGCCCGGGATACTTGGCCGCGAGATCCAGATAGATAGGGACGTCTGCCGTGAAGCCGGTTACGTAGAGATCAAGAAAGCGTGCCTGGTGCCGCGCCGCATACTCTCGGCTCACCATGGCAGCGAATCTATGGCGAGCACCCGAGCCCGCAAACACGGGGGCTTTCCGGCCCGTACGTGGGTGAACAGCACCGCTGCGCTGCGGACGTGTGCGC
>DAOUZG010000067.1 GCA_030665705.1 Deltaproteobacteria bacterium
AAGTCTCCTCGAACGCGAGGTAATCGCGATCGGTTTCGAGACGGTCCAGACCGACGACGGGACCCTTCCGATCCTTGTTCCCATGAGCGAGGTGGCGGGCCGCCTGGCGGTCCAGATCGGGGCCCATTACCTGCAGCGCGATCAGGGAGGGTCGGGGCTTCTCCTGGGCGGTATCCCGGGCGTTGCCCGCGGGCACGTGGTGGTGCTTGGCGGCGGCGTGGCTGGAACCGCCGCCGTTCGGATTGCGGTGGGCCTCGGGGCAGAGGTCGAAGTCCTCGACATCAACCACCGCCGTCTCTCCTACCTCTACGACCTCTTCAGCGGGAGGATCGGAACCCTCCACTCGATTCCGTCTGCGATCGAACGATCCGTCCTACAGGCCGATCTGCTCATTGGGGCCGTCCTGGTTCCCGGTGCGCGTGCTCCGAACCTGGTACGTCGTTCATTGGTGGAGCGAATGCGGCGCGGGGCCGTGATTGCCGACGTGTCGGTGGACCAGGGCGGGTGCGTGGAGACGATCCATCCGACCACGCACTCCGACCCCGTGTACGAGGTGGGGGGCGTCATCCACTACGGCGTCGCGAACATGCCGGGAGCGGTCCCCCGTACCTCCACGCTGGGGCTTACCAACGAGAGCCTCCCGTACCTGCAAGAGCTCTGCGGACGGGGCGTCCGGGAGGCGCTCCGCGCGGACCGGGCACTTGCCCGCGGCGTGAACTGCTACCGGGGGGCGGTGACGCACCCTGGTGTATCCGAGGCACAAAATCTTCCCCTGGAAGAGAGCCCCTGGGAGGGGTAGCCCGAGTTTCCCGCCCCCTCAGACCGTGCGGATGCGGGTGGTTCGCGCGCGTTCCTCGAGGCCCCGGGCGGTGGACCCGTCCTCGGGAAAGCAGGCGTAACCGAACTCGAGCGGTAGAGGCTCCGGACCGGCGACGTCGGGCTCTCGGGCGAGCGCTTCGCGAACGCGCCGTGCCATGGGACCGAGCAGCTCGCCGATGTCGCCGTCTGGCTCCGGAACCAGCGCGGCGAAGGTGTCGGGGGCGGAGCGGATCGGGATGTCGAACTCGCGCAGCGTCGCCCGAAACTCCTGTCCGAGGGAGACAACGAGACGGTCGCCCGCGTCCGGCTCCGCGTTTCGCAGGATCTCCTCCAAACCCACGATACGGAGCTGAAGGAGCGCAAGCGCGCGGCCCCTCGCACTGGCCCGAGCGAGTTCCTCCTCCAGCCGCTCACGCAGGTGAGCCAGGTTGGGGAGTCCCGTGACCTCGTCGAACCGCACGCGGTGCCGAGAGCGCTCCCACGAAAGCATCGATCCAAGTGCGTTCGCGGCGTGCTCGGACAGGCGCACCAGCGTCCGTTCGTCCTCCCGCCCGAACCGTTCTCCGATTAGAGGATCGTGTCCCACGTTGTTCATCACGGAAAGGGTTCCCAGGATGCGCCCGTCAAAGATCAGCGGGTGGAGGATCGCGCAGTTGACGCCGACCTCTTGAGCGTCAATATCGGCTCGGGTTTCGAGGCGCGGAATCCGTAGGGTCGATCGCTGCCGGATCGCTCCGATCGCAAGCTCCTTCTCGAGGGCGAGAAGGTTTCCCTGGGTCTCGGTTTCGGCGGAGCCGAAGTAGGAGCGGATCTGGAACCGTCCCGAGGCTTCCTCTCGAAGACGCAGCACGGCGTGCTCGGCCTCGAGGATCATTGCGGCAGTCGAGGTGATGGTGCGCGCGAGCTCCGCGGAGTCCTTGCACGTGCTCATTCGAGCCGCGGCTTCGGTGATCGCGCCCATGCGGGTGGCCTCGCGCTCGATGCGTAGCTCGCGGAGCAGGTCTCGAAGCTCTCCGCCGAGCGTTTCCGCGGCTGCCTCGAGGACCTCGCGTACCAGGTCGTTGGCGTCGGGACGGGGATCGGCTCCCTCGACCGTGAGCACGCCCAACGGCGCCTCTGGGTCGCCCAGGGGTACGACCGCATACGAGGCGAGCACGCCCTCGACGCGTTCGGCTAACACCACGCATCGCCCCGATCGGACACTCCACCCGATTGCGCCCTCCGAAGGGTCGAGCTTCAAGCTGGAGGCGAGGGGATCGGTCCCGAGCGACGAGGCCTGGAGAACGAGCGCGTCGAGCTCCGGGTCCCTCAGGTAGAGGTGAGAGATTCCGTGGCAGACCTCGTCGGCCAGGAACCGGCACACCTCAGAGAGTCTCTCCCGGAGGGGCCCGGGGCGTCCGAGACGTCGTCGCACCTCCGACTCCGCCCGGAGCCGAACGGAATCGCGCTGTAACGAGTGGTACTCCTCGGCGCGAGCGATGATCCGCGCATCGAGCTGAGCCAGATGCTGGACGAACTCGAGGTCGTCGCGGGCGAACTTCCCGCACTCTCGAGTGTGGGACAGGTTGAGAACCCCGAGCACCTGGTCCCCGTGAATGAGCGGAACGGAGAGCGCGGACTCGACATCGTCGCGCTCCCGGGTGATCTGGTAGGTTCCCCAGTCCGCCTTCCCCGTGATCAGCAGTGGGGTTCGATCCTCGAACGCGCGGCCGGCGATCCCCTCACCCGGAGCGACGCGGATCTTGGGAATCACCTCTCTCTCTATGCCGATCGCGACCTCGACACGGAGCTTCCCCTCCTGCGGGTCGTAGAGCATGAGCGAGCCGCGTTCTGCGCCGGTCGACCCCACCGCGATCTGGAGAATGCGCTCGAGGAGCCCTCGGCGGTCGATCGTGAGGTTGTACGACTCGAGGATCTCACTGAGCGTGTTGAGCAGGTCGGGCTTCCGGAACCCCTCCACCGGCCCGAACGCGAACAGCAGCTTCGCGACCAGGGGGGTGGTCCTCTGCACTCCGTGACCCGCGGCCTCCTCGAGGGTGGCCTGTATCGCCTCGGAGGGATCGGCCTCGATGATCGCGGTGAGCCCCGGCGTTCGAAACACCTCGGCTGCATCGGATGTGATCCTCGATTCGTACTGCTTCGGAAATTCCTCCTTGACCCGTCCGAGGCTCGCCAAAGCACTCTCGCGGTCCTCGGTCAGGATCCAGGCCACCTCGACGTTCGGGTTCGCCTCGAGAAGGGGAATCAGCGAGAGCCCCTTGTTCGAGTGACCTGCGATCGCGATGCGCTTACGCACGGGGCGACCTATCGAGGCTCGAGCTTCAGCCGAACGCACAGTTCGACGCGCTGCCCGGAGCCTTTCTCGACGATCACGATCGGGATCTGCAGGTCCTGTTCGGTACCGCTCACCGGTCCGCCGCTCTCGATCCGGAACCCCTTGGACGTGGACGGCCCCCGCGCCCCCGACTCGAGCGGAGCGTCGAACTCGCCGCTGAGCTCTGCCACAACCGCGGGTTCGGCCCTCTCCCCGGTCTCATCGGACGACTCGGGTGCCAGCACGGCGGGCGCGATCTGCAGCGACGCCTCCCCATCCGCCTCGCGGCGAAGCCGAGCGAGGATGAGCTTCGAGAGGGTCGTGAGGGTTCCCAGCACCCCGGTTCCCTCGGAGGCCACCGCTTCGAACGCGGCTGTAGGCTCCACCCAGATCGCGCGGTGGAGCTCCTCGACGGCGTTCTCCTCGACGGCGTCCCGCCGGTTGTACTGGAAAACGAGGACGATGTCGCTGAAGCTCCGGCCGTAGCTATGCAGGTGACCCTCCAGCTCTTTGAGTGACGCGAGTGTCGCCCGGTGGTGATCCGGACGAAGGTCCGCGACGAAGACGATTCCATCGACGTCTTGGAGAAGCTCGCGCCGGAGCGCCACGTGTTGGGCCCCCTGCGGGATGCTGTACATCTGGATCGACGTCCGAAACCCGCGAATCGCTCCCAGCTCGACGGGAAGGAACTCATAGGTACCGGGGCCGCCCGGCTTGCCCCCGATCGTCTTGAGCTCGCCCCGGTGTTCTCTCTTGAGCTTGTGATGAATGAACTGGAGGTTCGTCGTGGTCCCCGCCCCTGGGGGGCCGAAGAACACGATCTTCGCGTGGATCTTCCGCGTCTCGCGGTTCAGGACCCCCATCAGAGCTTGCCCTTTCGCGACAGCACCCGGCGGGCCTGCTGCGAGACCGGCGCGGGCACATCGCGGCTGCGCATAATCGTCTTTAGGTCCCGATCGGACAGATAGTTCAGGAACTTCAACGCCACCGGGACCGAGGTTCTGGGGTTGGTTGAGAGGGCCAGCTTGACCTGGTAGCTCCGGGTCCATTCCCGGTTGTTCGAGATGGCCCGGATGACCTCCTCCGAGACGTTCCGGGCTTTGGCGATGATGACGATCTCGTTCTCGGTGACCTTGGGGCTGCGGATCGCGGCGCTCGAGACGACCCGGTTCCGGTCCCTCACCAAGAGGGTGCGCGCCTCCGAGTTCCCGAAGCGGGCAAGCTTGATCTTCTCGACCACGGTGAGGTTCTGGATCAGGGTGCGGAGGTTCTCGGTCCGTGCCTCGAGCTGCTCGACCCCCTCGTCGCCAGGGCTCTCCGTGAGCCCCTCTTCCGGCAGGCCGGTCGTGTCGTAGGGGTCGAAGGCCGCCTCGGCTTCGGCCTCTTGTGCCGGTTTATCCTCTTCGGCGCCACGCTGCTCGTACTCCGCCGCCCGCCCGGTGACCTCGAGGACCTCTCCGCGTTGGAGGCCCAGGAACTCTAGAATCCGGTCGATCGTGGCCTGCCCGGTCAGGGGATTCTCGCCGAGCGCCTCGACGAGCTCGGAGGAGCGGAGGATGCGAACCTGGTTCTCCGCGATGGCCTCGACCAGCTTGGCATGCGGCAGCGTCGCGAGAAGGCACAACGTTTCGTCGTCTGTCCCGCCGTTGACCGCGATCTTGATCAGGCGCGCCTCGTCGTTTCGAAAGCGCTCGGCGAGCCGGTGGAGGAGGGGAGGGGGAACCTCGGACTCCAGAACGGGGTCGATAACCCGTTCGGGCAGAGCCTCGAACGTACGAGTCGCGGTCTCCTGTACCTCTGGGTCTGGGTCGAAGGTCAGCGCATAGACGACGCTGGCGAGCTGTGGTGGCGGGAGGGGGAGAGCCCCCTGGGCTGCGAAGAGACGCTGGTTACGCGCTCCGCTCGGGTCCACAAAGCGCCAGGCGGGGCCGAGAAAGTCTTGAACCGCGTCCGCGCCTCTCTCCACCGTTCCTCCATCTCCCGGCTCCCGCGTCTGGAGCTAGGCTTCCTTGTCCCGTTGGGCCTCCGTGATGATCCTTTGTCGGATCTGAGCCGGTGCCTCTTCATAGTGGGAGAACTCCATCGAGAAGGAGCCCTTCCCACCGGTCATGCTGGTCAGGTCCAAGGCGTAGCTGAGCATCTCGGACATCGGAACCTTGGCCTGGATGACCTGCAGCGAACCGCGCGCTCCGACTCCCCCGACCCGGCCGCGTCGCCCGTTCAGGTTCCCCATGACGTCTCCGACGGACTCGTCGGGAACGCTGATCTCGGCATCCATGATCGGCTCGAGCAGCGCGGGGCTCGCTGCCAGCACCGCGGCCTTGATGGCGAAGCTCCCAGCCATCTTGAAGGCTTGCTCCGAGCTGTCCACCGCGTGGTGCTTTCCGTCTATGCAGTGGATGATGAGGTCGCTCAGTGGAAAGCCGGCCAAGACGCCTCTGGCGCAGGCCTCCCGGATTCCTTTTTCGACCGCAGAAATGAACTGTCGAGGAATCGATCCTCCGACAATCTCATCCAGGAACTGGACGCCCGAGCCGCGCTCACCCGGCTCGAGGTTGATGTAGCAGACGCCGAACTGGCCCCGTCCGCCGGTCTGCTTCTTCAGCTTCCCTTCGATATTCTCCGCGCGACCCGTAATCGTTTCCAGATACGGGACCTTCGGCGGCTTGAGATTGACTTCGACGTTGTACATTCGGCGAAGCTTTTCGAGCGTGACCTCGATGTGGAGCTGTCCGAGACCCGTCAGCAGGAACTCCTGGGTGCGCTCGTCGCGACCCAGGTAAAGGCTCGTATCCTCTTCCACGAGTCGGTTGAGCGATTCGAACACTTTATCCTCGTCACCCTTGTTGGCAGCCTCGACGGCGAAGGAGATCACCCCTCGGGGGGGAGGGATCACGACGACTTCGGAGCGGGACTTGTCGTCTGCGAGCGTATCGAGGGTACGTGTGTCCCGGAGCTTCGCGAGCGCCGCGATCCCACCAGGCAGAAGTTCCTTCACCTCACTCGTCTCTTCGCCTCGGAGCTGTAGGATCTTCGTCACGCGCTCCTTCGTGCCTGTCCGAGCGTTGACGATCATGATGTCGGTCTTGAGCGTTCCCCGGAAGACTCGGAGGATCGAAAGCATCCCCGCGTAGCGATCGGCGACAGACTTGAACACCAGCGCCGCGAGGGGGGCGTTCGGATCGGGCGCAAGCTCGGCTTCGTCCTCTCCCGCTCGCGTCCTTCGCGCGATGGCCTCCGTCGGGGAGGGGAAGAACCGGTGCGCGGCTTCGAGAAGCACGGCGCCGCCGATGTTACGGCCCGCAGCCGCGGAGAAGACGGGCAGCAGTGTTCCCTCGGAGATCCCTTTGGCCAATGTGGCCTGCACCTCCTCCTCGCTCAGTTCCCCTTCCTCGAGGTACTTTTCGAGGATCTGGTCGTCCCCCTCTGCGACCGCCTCGATCATCACGACGCGTGCCTCCTCGGCTGCGTCTTTCAGGTCGTCCGGTACCGGCCCCACTTCCTCGCGGCCGGATCCGTCGGTTTCGAAGGTGTGTGCCTTCTGGGTCACGAGGTCTATGTAGCCTCGGTAGTTCTCCCCGTGCCCGATCGGGAGGTGAAGCTTGACCGCTCGAACGCCGAGAGCCTTCTCGAGCTGCTCGGCGCAGCCGTCGTAGTCCGCGCGTTCGTGGTCCATCTTGTTCAAAACCGACGTCACCGACAGACCCTGGTCCCGTGCCAGCCGGAAGCTCCTCTCCGTACCGACCTTGGGACCGTCCGAAGCGGAGACGACCAGCACCGCGTGGTCGACCGCCTGAAGGACCCCCTCCGTCTCTCCCGCAAAGTTCGCGTCGCCCGGCGTGTCGATGACCGTGATCTCCAGGCCCTCCTTCTCGAACGTACAGATCGACGCCGAGATCGTGATGCGCCGCACCTTCTCTTCGGGCAGGTAGTTCATGAACGAGCTTCCCTGCTCGACCTCGCCGAGGCGGTTCGTCACCCCGGCCGCCATCGCAAGCGAGTCGGCAAGGGTCGTCTTGCCGTCCCCCCCGTGTCCGACGAGCGCAAAGTTTCTGACCTGGTTCACGTCACTGCCGCTCATGGATCCTCCCTGATGTCGGGTGCGGGTCTCCCGGGATCTCGGGAGCGCACCGAAACGTTACGTTCGTGGATAAGTCGGAGGCCTTCCAGGGTGAGGTAGGGCTCCACCCGCTCGACCGTGCGGGACTCCTGGGCGATCACATGGGCGAGACCGCCGGTCGCAACCGTCTTCGTGTCGGGGCCCAGTTCCTCCCGGATCCGGTCGATCATGACGTCGACGAGGCCTGCGTACCCGTACACGATTCCGGACTGGAGACTGTGGGTGGTGTTCTTCCCGATCACTCCGGGAGGCACCTCGATCTCCACGCTGGAGAGCTTCGATGCACGGGCCACGAGCGCGTCGAGCGACACGAGGATCCCCGGCACGATCGCGCCTCCCACGAACTCGCCGGCCGCCGACACACAGTCGAAGCTGGTGGCGGTTCCGAAGTCGATCACGACAGCGGGCCCGCCGAGTAGCTCAAAGGCCGCCACGGAGTTTACGATCCGATCCGCACCAACCTCCCTCGGATTGTCGACCCGGATCGGCATCCCGGTCCGAACGCCGGGACCGACGACGAGCGGCTCCCGTTCGAACAGCTTCGTGCAGGTCCGCCCGTAGATCGGAAGGAGCGGAGGGACGACGCACGACACGATCGCGGCCTCGGTCCGCCCGACGTCCAACCCGGCGATGTCGAACAGCGAACGGAGCTGTGCCGCGCACTCGTCTGAGGTGGCGCGTCGAACGGTTCCGATCCGCCAGTGCTGGACGAGCTTGGTCTCTTCGAAGAGCCCCAGGACGACGTTCGTGTTTCCGATGTCGATCGCCAGGAGCAAGGCCTCTACCTCCGTCGCTTCACGAGGGTCACATCTCCCGCCAGAACGCGCTTCGTTCCCCCATCGGTCCGGAGGAGGAGAGCGCCGTGCGGGTCGAGCCCTTCTACCGTCCCCTCGATCTCCTGCCGCACCGCGGGGCCCCCGACGCGCACCCGAAGCCCCCGCATTCTGAAGAATTTCCCCCAGTCGTCCAAGACCGGCACGAACCCCTCCCTCCGAAACCGGTCGATCTCTCGTTCCAATCCCTCGATCAGGGCCTCAGCAAACGTCACACGGTCCACGGGGGTTCCCGAGGCGATCCGGAGGCTCGTCGCGAGCCCCCGGAGCTCCGGAGGGAAC
>DAOUZG010000316.1 GCA_030665705.1 Deltaproteobacteria bacterium
AGGTCCACGTGCTATTCGCTTTTCAAAGACCGAGCTGAATCGGGGCAGAGCACCCCGGAAGACACACCTATACGCCTCTCGCGGACAGGCGACCAAACAATCTACGGGAGGCTCATCTCGCTGTCAAATGGGCTCTCGCACCCGAATCCGGGCGAAACGCCGCTTTCCGGCCTGGAGCACGTACTGGCCGGGCTCCACCTGGGCCTCCGCGCTGTCGACCGGTTTCCCGTCCAGACGGACCCCTCCCTGGGCAATGAGCCGCTTCCCCTCCCCCCGGCTCGCCGCAAACTCGGCACGCGTGAGGAGGTCGACCACCGGGATCCCCTCCCCTCCGGAGAGAGCGACCTCGATCTCCGGCATGTCGTCTGGGGCCTCGTGGCGGCGGAACAGCCGGTCGAAGCGATCCTCCGCCGCGTTGGCCGCGTCCGAACCCCAGAAACGCTCGACGAGCCGCCGCGCGAGGGCCCCCTTGAGGTCGCGGGGGTTCCCTCTCCCCTCGTCGACCTGCTTGCGTAGGGCGTCCACCTCGCTCCACTCCGGCCGGCCGAGCAGCTCGCACCAGCGCGGGAGGATCGTGTCGGGGATCGACATGGTCCGTCCGTAGATCTCGTCGGGAGGATCCGTGATGCCCACCGCGTTCCCCAGCGACTTGGACATCTTCTCGACGCCGTCGGTCCCCTCCAGGAGCGGCAGGGTGAGCGCCACCTGGGCCTCCTGACCGACGGACCGCTGAATCTCCCGGGCGAGCAGCAGGTTGATGTGCTGGTCCGACCCGCCGAGCTCGACGTCAGCCTCGAGCGCGATCGAGTCGTAGGCTTGAACCATGGGATAGAGAAACTCGTGGAGACCGATCGGGACCCCGCTCCGGTAGCGATTTCGGAAGTCGTCTCGCTCGAGGAGGCGGGCAACCGTGGCGCGGGAGCACAGGCCGATGAACTCGCTCACCCCGAGCTGTTCCATCCATTCGCTGTTGAAGCGGATCTCCGCCTGGCCGACGTCCAGCACTCGGCTCACCTGAGCCCGATAGGTCTGGGCGTTTCGCTCGATCTCCTCGCGGGAGAGGATCGGGCGGGTTCGGCTCCGACCGGTCGGATCGCCGATCCTTCCAGTGAAATCACCGATCAGGAAGATGATTCGGTGTCCCAGCTCCTGAAGGGCACGGAGCTTGTCAAGCACGACCAGGTGGCCCAGGTGGAGGTCCGGCCGCGAGGGGTCGCAACCGTACTTGATCCGCAGGGGCTTCCCGCGCCGGAGCTTGGCCAGGAGTTCCTCCTCGCTCGCCAGGGCCGCCGCGCCCTTGCGGAAAACTTCGAGCTGCTCCTCCGGCGTCCGACCGCTCACCTGCACTCGTCCCCCCTCTGTACGCGCGAGGCCCGGATCACCTCACGATCCGTGACGACCAGATCCACGGGCCGATCCCAGCAATCCGCCGGAACCGATTCAATCACCTGCTCCGCGTAACATAAACCGACCCGGTTCGCATCCGGGCGAGCTGCCTCGAGGAGCCGGTCGTAGTGTCCGCCCCCCCGTCCGACCCGGTTTCCCGCGCGGTCGAACAACAGCCCCGGGACGATGAAGAGGTCGATCTCGTCGGGGGTCACCGTCGGTTCCCCGTCCGCCGGCTCGGGAATCCCTCGGTAGCCGGGCTGAAGGGTTCGGTCGGGATCTACGCAGTGCAGGATCAGCTCGCCCCCGGCGACACGCGGATACGCGAGTCGTACGCCGCGCTCCCCTAGGGCCCGCCGGATCCCGGAGGTCGGGACCTCCCGACCGATCGACGCATAGAGGGCGACCGTGCGCGCCCGGTCGAGCTCCGGCAGACCGAGCAGGTGCCGAAGAACCGACGTGGACGCGTCGCGCGACTCGGGCGGCGGGAGTGCGCGCGCGCACCGACGGAGGGCCCGCTTCCGCGCGGCGTTCGAAGGAAGCGCCACCCTACACAGATTCGAGGAGGTCGATCAGGGAGCGGATCCGTTCGGGACGAATAGCAACGAGCTCCCGCATCCGGACCAGGTCGCTCGCGATGTTGAGGGCCGCCAGGATCGCTGCCGCCTCGGTGTCCGAGCCGAACCGCCCCTGGACCTCCCGCAGCACACGGTCGACGTACGCCGCGACCTCCTCCAGATGCTTGGCATCAGCGTCGCTGCGAACCCGGTACTCCCTCCCGAGGATTTTCACGGTGAC
>DAOUZG010000039.1 GCA_030665705.1 Deltaproteobacteria bacterium
GCCAAGCCTGGGCGCCGAGGCACCCTCGGCGGAGGTGGCGCAGGTGGAGGCGACGCCGCTCGAGGCGCCCCCGGTGGAGGCTCCGACGCCCGCCCCACCACGCGAGCCCCCGCCTGCCAGTCCGCCCGAACTCCTGCCCGCCCGCCCGCCAGAACTTCCGCCTGCCCACCCGCCAAGCTGGCGTGTAGGGCTACGGAAGAGCCGCGTCGCGCTCATGGGCAGACTCGAGGCGCTCTTCGGGGGCCGAGCGGAGCTCGATGCACAGATGTTGGACCGCGTGGAGGAGGTCCTGTTCGGGGCCGACATCGGCGTGCAGACCGCCGACGACTTCTTGCAGGTGGTCCGTCGGGCCAGGTCTGCAGACGAGATGCGGGGAGCGCTCGAGGCTCGGGCTCTCGAGATCCTGGGCTCGGGGCCGGTCGATGGGTCGCGCCCCCGCGGTTCCCCCCACGTCCTGCTCGTGGTCGGCGTGAACGGCTCCGGCAAGACGACGACCATCGGAAAGCTGGCGGCGCGGTGGGTGCGCGAAGGTCAGCAGGTGCTCGTGGTGGCGGCCGACACCTTCCGGGCCGCGGCAACCGAGCAGCTCGAGGTCTGGGCCGGTCGGGCAGGTGCCGAGTTCGTGCGGGGCGCCAGCGGCGGAGACCCCGCCGCGGTCGCGTTCGACGCGGTGAAGCTTGCCCGGGCCCGTGGGCTGGACGCCGTGCTCATCGATACGGCCGGTCGGCTTCAGACGCGCTCCGATCTCATGGACCAGCTCACGAAGATCGGCCGCGTCGTGAAGAAGGAGCTTCCCGACGCCCCCCACGAGGTGCTGCTCGTGCTCGACGCCAACATCGGGCAGAACGCGATCCGTCAGGCCCAGGAGTTCTCCCGAGCGGTCGAAGTGAGCGGCATCGTGCTGGCGAAGCTGGACGGAACGGCCAAAGGCGGCGTGGTGCTCGGGATCGCGCAGGAGGTCGGCATTCCGGTACGCTACGTCGGGCTGGGAGAGGGGATCGACGATCTCGTGGACTTCGATCCAGAGGCCTTTGTCCGGGCGTTATTCGAGACGGAAGAGGACCGGGAGCAGACTGCGGCCCCCGCCGACGCCTGAGCCGGGGAATAGGAAGCGTGGACTACGTTCTGTCGCTCGACCAGGGGACGACGAGCTCGCGTGCGATCCTGTTCGATGAGTCCGGTGACATCGTCGCGAGCCAGGCCTACGAATTTACCCAGCACTACCCGAAGCCCGGCTGGGTCGAGCACGATCCCGAGGAGATCTGGCAGTCGCAGCTCCGCGCGATGCAGGAGACGGTGACGAAGGCCGGGGTGAGCTTCGACCAGATCGCCGCCATCGGGATCACCAACCAGCGCGAGACCGCCGTGGTCTGGGACCGCCGAACCGGCGAGCCGGTCTATCCCGCCATTGTCTGGCAGTCACGGCAGACCGTCCCGATCTGCGAGGATCTCAAGCGTCGCGGCCTCGAGCCGATGTTCCGCGACCGAACGGGCCTCGTCGTCGACGCGTACTTCTCGGGAACGAAGGTGCGCTGGATCCTGGATCAGGTGCCGGGTGCCCGCGAGCGGGCCGCCCGCGGCGAGCTTGCCTTCGGAACGGTCGATAGCTGGCTGATCTACCGGCTGACCGGTGGGCGCGTCCACGCCACCGAGTACAGCAACGCCTCGCGGACGCTTCTCTTCAACATCTACGAGCGTCGCTGGGATCCGGAGCTGCTCGAGGCGCTCGAGGTTCCTCCCGAGCTGATGCCGGAGGTTCGGGAGTCTTCCGGCGTGTTTGGAGAGAGCGACCCGGCCAACACGGGGGGCGTGTCGCTCCCGATCGCGGGCGTGGCGGGTGACCAGCAAGCCGCCCTGTTCGGCCAGACGTGCTTCAAGCCCGGCGAGACCAAGAGTACCTACGGGACGGGCTGCTTCATCCTGATGAACACGGGGGATCGACCTGTCCGATCGACGTCGGGGCTTCTCACCACCCTCGCCTGGGGCCTCGATGGCGGCGTGGAGTACGCGCTGGAGGGATCGATCTTCATCGCCGGGGCCGGAGTCCAGTGGCTTCGCGACGAGCTCGGACTGCTCGAGTCGGCGGCGGAGAGCGAGCCGCTCGCGGCCACCGTTCCCGACACCGGAGGCGTCTACGTCGTGCCCGCCTTCACCGGGCTGGGGGCTCCCTACTGGGATCCGCACGCCCGTGGCGTGATCGTGGGACTCACGCGCGGGTCCGGACGGGCACACCTGGTTCGCGCGACGCTCGAGGCGATTGCGTACCAGACCCGCGATGTGCTTCACTGCTTCGAACAGGATACGGGTCTCCGTCCGGAAGAGCTCAGGGTGGACGGAGGTGCAACGGTCAACAACTTCCTGATGCAGTTCCAGGCTGACATCCTCGGGATTCCGGTCGTCCGGCCGCAAGTGCCGGAGACGACCGCTCTAGGTGCGGCCTACCTCGCCGGCCTGGCCGTCGGCTTCTGGCCTGGGCGGGCCGAGCTGAAAAAGCACTGGCGGGACGACCGAGTGTTCGAGCCATCTCTCGGCGAAGAGGAGCGCGAGGTCCTCTACCGCGGTTGGCTCCGCGCCGTGGAGCGAGCGCGGGGCTGGGAGGTCGACTAAGGGGTTGCCATGGGCGCGGGTGGGACCCTGCTCGACATCGCCCACAGGGGCGCATCCAGGGACGCTCCCGAGAACACCCTCGAGGCGTTTTTCCTGGCGGTCGAGCAATCGGCCGACATGATCGAGACCGATCTACACATGACGAGCGACGGTGAGATCGTGCTCCTCCACGATCCGGAGCTGGGTGATTCGGAGGTCGGTCAGCTCACGCTCGACGAGGTCCGAAAGAAGCTTCCGGGGCTCGTGACGCTGCCCGAGGTGCTCGACGCCCTCGGCGATCGGATCCCCTTCAACCTGGAACTCAAGCGAGGGCTCGACCACAGCTACTCCGGCCTGGAACGCCGGGTCCTCGAAGAGGTCACGACCCGCGGTCTTCTCGAAAAGACGCTCTTCTCCTCCTTCTACGACTCGGTTCTCGAACGACTCCGCCAGCTCGAGCCGCGGGCCCGAACGGCCCTGCTCATCTCGCGCCGGGCCGCCATGTCGATCGATGAACGGGCAGACCAGCTAGATGTCGAAGCGGTGCATCCCGAACGTGCCGTGGTCACCCAGAGTCTGATCGAGCGTCTCCAGATCGAAGGCTACAAGGTCCACGTGTTCACGGTGGACGATCCCGAGGACCAGAAGCGGATGATCGAGTGGGGCGTCGACGGGATCTTCACCAACGCGCCCGGACAGCTTCGCACGCTCCTGGATCAGTAGGCGTCTGGCCTCTCCTGCGCTTCCCTTCGCAGATAGCGATCGATCTCTGCGGCGGCCTCGCGCCCCTCGGCAATCGCCCACACGACGAGCGACTGGCCCCGCCGCATGTCGCCCGCGGAGAACACACCGGGAACGTTGGTGGCAAAGCCCTGAGTTGCAACGTTTCCCCTCGGGGACACCTCGACGCCGAGTTCCTCGACCAGTCCCGGCCGCACCGGACCGAGGAAGCCGAGGGCCAGCAGCACGAGATCGACGTCGAGCGTGAACTCGCTCCCGGGGAACTCTTCCAGTTTCTGGCGACCGTTCTGGGGATCCACATCTCCGAAGCGCACCCGCACCGCGTGGAGCTTCTCGAGCTTCCCGTTTCGCCCGCTGAACGATTTGGTAGAGATCCCCCAATCCCGCATCCCGCCCTCCTCGTGGGAGGTCGAGGTCTGGAGCACCTGGGAAGGGAGAGGGTGGATCGGCCAGGGGGTATCGAGCGTTCGAGCGTCGGGCGGCTTTTCGAGAAGCTCGAAGTTGTAGACCTCCTTCGCGTTCTGTCGATGACTCGTCCCGACGCAGTCGGAGCCGGTATCGCCGCCTCCGAGCACGACCACCCGCTTCCCGGTTGCGAGGATGCTTGTCACGGGGTCGACCCGGTCGCCGGCGAGTCGCCGGTTCTGCTGCTCGAGGAAGTCCATCGCGAAATGCACCCCTCGGAGTTGGCGACCGGGGATCGGGAGGTCTCGGGTCGCCTCGGCACCACCCGCCAGCAGAATCGCGTCGTATGCCTCCTGGATCTCCCGAGCCGAGACGGTCACGCCCACGTGTACCCCCGTTCGAAACTCGATTCCTTCCGCCTCCAGGATGTCGATCCGGCGGTCGAGGACCCACTTCTCGAGCTTGAAGTCCGGAATTCCGTAGCGTAGGAGTCCCCCGATCCGATCCTGCTTTTCGAAGACCGTGACGCGATGGCCCGATCGGTTGAGCTGGGCTGCGGCGGCCAGACCGGCCGGGCCCGATCCCACCACCGCCACGCGCTTTGCGGTGCGAACCTCCGGCGCCTCGGGGAGGATCCAACCGTGCTCGTAGCCGCGCTCCGTAATGGTCTTTTCGATAAACTCGATCGTCACGGGATCGTCGTTGATTGAGAGCACGCAGGCCGACTCGCACGGCGCCGGACAGATTCTCCCCGTGAACTCCGGGAAGTTGTTCGTGCGATGCAGCCGCTCGAGTGCCTCTCGCCATCGTCCCCGGTACACGAGGTCGTTGAAGTCGGGAATGATGTTCCCGAGGGGGCATCCTTCGTGGCAGAAGGGAACGCCGCAGTCCATGCACCGCGCTGCCTGCGTGCGCAGCTGGGCCTCGGGCGGGTCGACGTAGACGTCCAGGTAGTCCAGAACGCGGACGTCGGCGGGTCGCCGGGTTGCCATGTTCCGCCCGTGCTCCATGAATCCGGTCACCTTACCCATTGCGGCCGTCCTCGAACTCGATCCCGGCCAGCGCCCGCCTGTAGTCCCGAGGCATGACCTGCACGAACTGCGGGAGTGTCTCTTCCCATTCGTCGAGCAGCCTCTCGGCAAGCTCGCTCCTCGTCAGTCGGTAGTGCATCTCGATGAGGCTCCGAAGCTCCTTCTCGTGGTGGGGCTCCTCGACCCACTCGAGGTCGACCATCCCGGGGTTGCACCGGGCCGGGAGGCGTGACTTCGGATCGTACACCCAGGCGATTCCGCCGCTCATTCCGGCGGCGAAGTTGCGACCCGTCGGACCCAGGATCACGGCTCGTCCGCCGGTCATGTACTCGCAGCCGTGATCGCCAACCCCTTCGACGACCGCGTACGCGCCGCTGTTCCGCACGCAGAACCGCTCGCCTACCAAGCCGCGGAAGAACGCGTACCCGCTCGTTGCCCCGTAGAGGGCTACGTTTCCGATGAGGATGTTCTCGGCCGGGTCCAACGTCGAGTCGGGGGGCGGAAAGACGATCAGGTGGCCGCCCGAGAGCCCCTTCCCCATGTAGTCGTTGGCATCTCCGGCGAGCGTCATCGTGATCCCCCGTGGAACGAACGCCCCGAAGCTCTGCCCGGCCGACCCCGCAAACCGGATTTGAATCGTGTCGTCCGGAAGCCCCTCTTCGCCGTACCGCTGTGACACTTCGTAACCGAGCATCGTCCCCACGGTTCGGTTGACGTTCCCGATCGGAAGCTCGATCAGAACCGGCTCGCGCCGCTCCAGCGCCGCCCGGCACAGCCGGATCAGCTCGTTGTCGAGCGCACGATCGAGGCGGTGGGCCTGGTCGCGGATCCGGCGAACGGCCACGTCGGCCGGGACCTCGGGCCTGTAGAGGATCGCGTCCCAGTCGAGGCCCTCGGGAAGCTTCCAGTTACGGATCGACGGGTCGGGCTCGAGCAGATCTGCCCGTCCGACCAGGTCCTCGAAACGCCTAACCCCGAGTTCGGCCATGAGCTCGCGAACTTCCTCCGCGACGAACATGAAGTAGTTGACCAGATGCTCGGGCTTCCCCTCGAACTTCTCACGGAGGCGAGCATCCTGCGTGGCGACACCCACCGGACAGGTGTTCAGGTGGCAGACCCGCATCATGATGCAGCCGAGCGCTACGAGAGCGATCGTCCCGAACCCGAACTCCTCCGCTCCGAGGAGCGCACCGATGACGACGTCCCGCCCCGTCCGCAGCTGACCGTCCACGTGCACGCGGATCCGCCCACGCAGATCGTTGAGTACGAGCACCTGCTGCGTTTCGGCGAGGCCGATCTCCCATGGGACACCGGCGTGCTTGATCGACGTCTGAGGCGACGCACCGGTGCCTCCGTCGTGGCCGGCGATGACGACGGTCTCCGCGTGCCCCTTCGAGACGCCCGCAGCGATCGTGCCGACCCCCGTCACCGAGACGAGCTTCACGCTGACGTCCGCCTTCGGGTTGGCGTTCTTCAGGTCGTGGATCAGCTGTGCCAGGTCCTCGATGGAGTAGATGTCATGGTGCGGTGGCGGCGAGATCAGCCCCACGCCGGGGGTGGAGTTTCGTACCCGCGCGATGTTGCGATCCACCTTGTGGCCGGGAAGCTGTCCTCCCTCACCCGGCTTCGCCCCCTGAGCGATTTTGATCTGCAGCTCGTCCGCGTTCACCAGGTACCAGCTCGTCACCCCGAACCGGCCCGACGCGACCTGCTTGATGGCGCTTCGCCGCCATTCGCCGTCGGGATCGGGTGCGTAACGCGTAGGATCTTCGCCCCCCTCCCCGCTGTTACTCTTGCCCCCGAACCGGTTCATCGCGATCGCGAGGGCCTCGTGTGCCTCGGTGCTGATCGAGCCGAACGACATGGCACCGGTGCAGATGCGCTTGACGATCTCGCTGGCCGGCTCGACCTCGTCGAGCGGGATCGGCTCGGGCCGGGTCTTCGGCCGGAGCAGGCCGCGGATGGTGTAGAGGCTCCGTGTCTGATCGTTGATCTCTCGGGCAAACTCCCGGTACAGCTCGTAGTCGTTCGTCCGCAGGGCGTGCTGCAATCTGTGCACCGTCGAAGGATTCAGGAGGTGCTGCTCTCCGTCGCGGCGCCACTGGTATGCCCCTCCGATCTCCAGCTCCTTGGCAGGTGCACCGCCGTTCGGGAACGCCTGCTCGTGCCGCATCTGGGCCTCTCGCGCGAGCACACCGAGCTTGACGCCGCCGATCCGGGAGGCCGTTCCGGTGAAAAACTCCTCGACCACTTCGGGGTGGATACCGACCGCCTCGAAGATCTGCGCGCCCCGATAGCTTCGTAGCGTGGAGATCCCCATTTTGGCGAAGATCTTCAGGAGTCCCTTGTCGATCGCCTCGATGTAGTTCTGCACGGCCTGCTCGGGCCCCAACTCCGGCGGTACGAACGTGCCCTCTCGGGCGAGCTCCTCGATTACCTCGATCGCGAGATAAGGGTTGATGGCCGCCGCACCGAACCCGATGAGCAGCGCGAAGTGCGCCACCTCGCGAGCCTCCCCGGACTCCACGACGATTCCGCAGCGCGTCCGGAGGCCCTCCCGAATCAGGTGGTGGTGCACGGCGGACGCTGCGAGGAGAGTTGGCATCGGAATCTGCGCCGGTCCCGCCTCCCGATCCGAGAGGATCAAGACGTTGACTCCGTGCCGGACCGCTTCGCAGGCGTCGCGCCGGATTCGATCGAGCGCACTCCGGAGCGCGGTCTCCGGATCGCCGTTGATCTTGAAGGTCATCGCGAGCGTCACGACGCGGAAGTGGGGCCGGTCGATCTCCCGAATGCGTTCGAGCTGCTCCGTCGTCAAGATCGGCTGGGAAAGCTGGATCATGCGGGCCTGCTCGGGCGTCTCGTCGAGCAGGTTCCCCTCCGTCCCGATGGTGCTGACGAGCGACATCACGCTCTCCTCACGGATCGAGTCGATTGCGGGGTTCGTGACCTGAGCGAAAACCTGCTTGAAGTAGTTATAGAGGAGCTGCGGACGCTCCGTGAGCGCGGCCAGCGGCGTGTCGTTCCCCATCGAACCCACCGCCTCGAGACCCCTCTCGGCCATCGGGGCCAGGAGGATGCGCAGCTCCTCGAGCGTGTAGCCGAACATCCGCTGCCGGATCAGCCGGGTCTCGGGGTCGGAGGGGTAGGGGCGCATCGGCGGCGCGAGCTGGTCCATGGTGACCAAGTGTTGGGAGAGCCACCTCCGGTAGGGTCGCCGTGAGACGTAATCACTCTTGAGCTCGGCGTCGTCGATGATTCGACCCTGTTCGGTGTCGATCAGGAACATTCGACCCGGCCGCAGCCGACCCTTGAGCCTGACGTTCTCCGGTTCGACCGGGAGGACACCCACCTCGGACGCCATCACCACGAAGTTGTCCTTCGTGACGAGGTATCTCGACGGGCGCAGGCCGTTGCGATCGAGAACGGCGCCGATTCTCGTTCCGTCCGTGAACGCGATCGAGGCGGGGCCGTCCCACGGCTCCATGAGGCAGCCGTGGTACTGGTAAAAGGCCTTCTTCTCCTCGCGCATCAGCCGATCGCGATCCCAGGCCTCCGGGATCAGCATCATCACGGCGTGTGGCAGGGTGCGGCCGGTCAGAACCAGAAACTCGAGCGCGTTGTCGATCTGCGCCGAATCCGACGCCTGCGGTCGAATCACCGGGAAGAGCTTCTTCAGGTCGTCGCCGAAGAGCGGCGAGCTCATCACCGCCTCCCGCGCACGCATCCAGTTCACGTTGCCCCGCAGGGTGTTGATCTCCCCGTTGTGACAGAGCATCCGAAACGGCTGAGCCAGGTCCCACGTGGGCCACGTATTCGTGCTGTAGCGCTGGTGAACGAGCGCGAGCGCGCTCTCCATCGTGTTGTCCGTAAGGTCGGGGTAGAAGCGCTTGATCTGGGGTGCCAGCAGCAGACCCTTGTAACAGAGCGTGCGCGTGGAGAAGCTCGCTACGTGGAACTCCCCGATGCCCTCGTCCCTCAGCCGGTTCTGCATCCGCTTGCGGACGACGAAGAGCTTCCGTTCGAAGGGATCGCCGGGCTCGACGTCGCGGCTCCGTTGGATGAAGACCTGACGAATCGAGGGGAGCACACGGCGGGCGGTCTCGCCGATCGCGTCAGGGTGCGTCGGCACCTCTCGCCACCCGAGGACCTTCAGCCCCTCTTCCCCGGTGATCCCTTCCAATACCTCGATGCAACGGGAACGGCTCTTTGGGTCCATCGGGAGGAAGATCATTCCGACGCCGTAGTCCCCGGGTTCGGGAAGCGTCAACCCGGTCTCCCGTCCGACCTTCTCGAGGAAGCGATGCGGGGCCTGTATCAAGATGCCGGCGCCGTCGCCGGTGTCGGGGTCGGAGCCGGTGGCACCCCGGTGCGTCAGGTTGACCAGGATCTCGAGCCCCCGGTCGATGATGTCGTGGGTCTTATGGCCGTCGATGTGGCAGACGAACCCGACCCCGCAGGCGTCGTGTTCGAAACGCGGGTCGTACAGACCCTGGCGCTGTGGTCTCGACGGCTGATTCATCCACAACACTCCCCTCGCACCGTGCGCGGGCATCCTTGCCCGCTCGAGTGGCCCGTGAGCTCTGCCCACCGAGGAGCCTATCGAGAAGCTTACTCTGCGCGCGGGCCGGGAGGCCCGGGTGCCCCGCAAATCCCCGCGAAACTCAAAAGAAAGTAGCCTCGGCAACCTAGCCAACCGGCCCGGAAAGTGTCAAGCGGACCCGCGGGGTGTCGCGGGTTGACGTGCCGTCGGTGAAAGCCGGCCTAAGCCTCTGTCCGGACATCCATTTTTTGTCCGGGCTCTGTCCTTGACTCCGAGGCCGACCCGCGGGAACATGCCCGCCGGGTCCGGGTCGCACGGAGGGGCACGCGGCCGGATCTCAAAGGGGTGCCCCGAGGGGGACTGGGGAATGGCGGAGTTCCCGGGCGATCTGCAAGCGGGTGCGACGGGCGAGGCGGTCTCGGGAGATCTCTTGGACCTTCTCGAAGCGCGCACGCGCGACCTCGTGGAACGCTACAAGCGGTCCAAGCAGACCGTCGAGGAACTCCGTGCGCAGGTGCGGGAGCGGGATCGACGCCTCGGCGAGCTGACGGAGCGGGCCCGGACGCTCGAGCGGAAGCGGGTGGAGGCCCGC
>DAOUZG010000265.1 GCA_030665705.1 Deltaproteobacteria bacterium
TAGGGAACACGACCGACCTAGCCTGGTGGAAGGACCTGAACCCAGGACGCGCCCCCGACTGAACTCCGCAGGACGGATCCCCCTTGACCGACGATCCAGCAACGATCTCGGGCCGCAAACATCATGTCGCGCATGAACGTGAACACTGGGGGAAATCCCGCCTCGAACTTCCCCCACGTCTCACCGGCGTCGAGGCTCAACCGTCGCAGACCCTTCTCGCCGACTGCAATGGCGCGGTCTCCCCGGTAACCGACGGCAAAGAAGGCCTGTCGACTCCCGGTCTCCGCGTAGCGCCAGGTGCGGCCTCCATCCGCGGTCTTGAGAACGACTCCGCCCAACCCCGCGACGAGGCCGTTCTTCTCGTCTATGAACTTGACGTCGAACAGGTACGGACTCTCGACGACGCGGATCGTTGCGTAAGGCTTCTCGACGATCTTGTTTCGCCGGAACTCGACCATGTCGACGACTTCTTCGTCGAAGGGGGTTCGATTCTCGACACGGAGCCGATCCGGGTTGATCTCCAGATCCTCGAGGAAGGTCCTGATGTTGTCGGCCCGATCATCGGCAAGGAAGGTATCGCCTCGTACGTTGTACTCGGGCCGGGTGATGAACGCCTCGATCCTGACGCGCAGATACTCGCGATCCGCCAGAACCTCGCCGACGCGGTTGAGCATCTCCTCGAACTTCTCGGGAACCTCCGCCGAGTACTCCTCGAAGTAGATGTCGTCGAAGCGGACGTCGCCCAGGATCGTCCCCTCGTTCCAGGTGCGGCCCCCCGTATCGGTCCACCACGTGAACCCGAACTCGCCGACAATCCACCCGTGCTGGTCGTCGAGGAACAAGACGTCATTGAGTCCGACGTCGTCGTAGATCGTTGTGCCGGCCCGGTACCGTTCGAGCTCCACCTCCGTCAGATACTTGAAGACGGGGTGCCCCTCCACCACGGTCAGTGAGTGGTCTTCCCAGGTCTTGCCTCCGTCCGCCGTGTAGTAACGGCCGCCCCACGTCCCGACAATCCACGCGCGCTTGGCGTCTATTGCATGGACGCCGAAGCCGTGCTGCGCCGGCTTGCGCGGGAGGGTCTGCCTCTCCCAGGTATCCCCCCCGTCGTTCGTATGGACCACGTAGCCCATCCGACCCACCACCCAGCCGTTCCGCTCGTCGGCGAAGGAGATGGCGTTGAGGGATTTCACGGTCCCCGAAGAGAGCTTCCGCCAGGTCTTCCCGGCATCCCTCGAGCGGTACACGGCCCCGAAGTACCCCGTGGCCCAGACGTGATCCTCCCCGACGGCCGACACGCCGTACAGATCGTCGAAGAGGTCGATGTCGCCGGACTCGAAGCGCTCCTCGTAGATCTCCTCCGCGCAGCCTGCAAGCACGAGCGTCAGAATGAAGACCAGAGGCCACACAGAGCTTCGATGGCTTGGCTGAACTTCGCCCAACTCCCCTCCTGTCCGGTCGCAGAGTCCGGCGCGGGCCGGGCCGGACGAGCCGAGTCGCTGTCGAGTTCCCGAGCCGGTGCGCGACACTCCCCCCTAGAACCCACGGGGCTTCTACGCGCAGAACCCGTCTTCTAATACGCCGCGCGGACGGGTGTCAAGCGAGCGAAAACGATGAAAAGACAACGCTCTCCGCCCACAGAAGGCACTTGCTAGATTCGTTACCGGGGTCGGGGGTTCCGGCGGTCCGTTCGGGTGCTGAGAGGCGTTGGCGAGGCGCTCTCTGGGACGATATGCCCCACCCTCCGGACTACGACCTCCGGATCCGGAGGCGCAGCGCGTTCAGCCGGATGAAGCCGTCTGCGTCCTTCTGGTCGTAGGCCTCGTCCGCCTCGAAGGTCACCACCTCCGGCCGGTAGAGGGAGACCGGCGATTTTCGCCCGACTACGGTTGCGGTCCCCCTGTAGATCTTGAGGCGCACGGTCCCCGTAACACGCTCCTGGCTCCGCTCCGTAGCTGCCCTCAGGAACTCCATCTCGGGGGAGAACCAGAACCCCGCGTAGATGAGCTGCGCGATTTTCGGGGTCAGGCGATCCCGCTCGAGCATGACCTCGCGGTCGAGCGTCAGGTGCTCCAAGGCTCGGTGGGCGACGTGCAGGACCGTGCCCCCGGGCGTTTCGTAGACGCCCCGCGACTTCATCCCGACCGTTCGGTCTTCCACCATGTCTACGCGGCCCACTCCGTGCGCGGCCGCCCGCTGGTTCAGGCTCCGCAGAAGCTCGGCCGGCGACAAGCGTGCACCGTCGACCGCGACCGGACGCCCGCCCTCGAACTCAATCTCGAGGAACTCGGGGGTATCGGACGCGCGCTCCGGGGAGACGGTCCACTCGAAGATCTCCTCGTCGGGAGCGCGCCAGGGATCCTCGAGAATCCCCCCCTCGTAGCTGATGTGAAACAGGTTGCGGTCGATCGAGTAGGGTTTCGCCACGGTGGCCGACACCGGGATCCTGTGCTTCTTGGCGTACTCGATACACTCGGACCGCCCGCCGAGAGTCCACTCCCTCCAGGGAGCCACGATCTGCAGCTCCGGTGCCAGGGCCTGATACGTCAGCTCGAACCGGACCTGATCGTTGCCCTTCCCGGTGCAGCCGTGGGAGACAGCGTCGGCCCCGACCTCCCGTGCGACCTGCACCTGTTCCTTGGCGATGAGGGGGCGGGCGAGGGAGGTGCCGAGGAGGTAGTTCCCCTGGTAGACGGCGTTTGCGGCCAGCGCTGGAAAGACGAAGTCCCGGACGAACTCCTCCCGGAGATCGCGGACCACGCAGTCCTTGGCCCCCGTGGCACGCGCCTTTTCCACGGCCTCGTCCAGGTCCTCGTCCTGACCCAGATCCGCCACGAAACAGACGACCTCACAGCCGTACGTCTCGATCAGCCAACGCAGAATCACGGAGGTGTCGAGACCCCCGCTGTACGCCAACACGATGCGCCGAATCTCTCGCATGGCCGGGATTGTACCCGCTACCGGGTCTTTCCGGGTTATCGGCAAGCCGCGCCGTTGGCGCGGCGCGCAGTGAGCCCCAGGCGAACGTAGGTCGGCAGGCCGGCTCTTTCCCGGTTAT
>DAOUZG010000287.1 GCA_030665705.1 Deltaproteobacteria bacterium
TCCCGATGAGAATAAGGTTCCGGACGCGTTGTACCGACAGGGAGTGGCGCTCGTGGAGATCGGGCGGAAGAAGGGAGAAGAGGAGATCTACACGCCGGCGGCACGTGAGATCTTCGAGCGGATCGTGACGGAGTATCCTGCCTCCACCCGGGTACCGGAGGCGAAAAAGCAGCTGGAGAAGCTTGGCCCGTGAGAAAGCGTGAGCTGAAGAAGTTCGAGAAGGTGCTCAACGAGATGAGGCACCAACTCCTCGACAACGCCCGAAAGGCGCTGAGCGGCGACATCCACCTCGACCCGGACGATTTTCCGGATGAGATCGACACGGCGTCGTCTGAGAGCGGGCTCGCGTTCATCGGCCGCCTCCGCGAGCGAGAACGGGTGCTCCTTCAGAAGATCCAAGACGCCCTGGAGCGGATCGAGGAGGGCGGCTATGGAGTCTGCTCGAGCTGCGGCGAGGAGATCGGGTTGAAACGCCTCGAGGCGCGTCCCGTGGCGACCCTCTGCATCGACTGCAAGAGTCAGCAGGAGAAGCTCGAGGGTCGCACCTAGAGGCTGGAGTAGAGGGCCGGTGTGGGCCTCGTCCTCGGAATCGAGTCCTCGTGTGACGACTTGGCCGCCGCGGTTGTTCGAGACGGCAGCCAGATTCTCGCGTCGGTCGTCCACAACCAGGATCTGATTCACGCGCGCTACGGGGGCGTTGTCCCCGAGCTCGCGAGTCGCGACCACGTGCGTCACGTGCATGCCACCGTCGAACGGGCGCTTCACGAGTCGGGGTCGCAGATCGACGACCTCGACGGGATCGGGGTGACGTCGGGCCCGGGCCTGATCGGATCGCTCCTCGTGGGGCTCTGCTTTGCGAAAGCGCTTGCGTACCGGGCCGGCAAGCCTCTGGTCGGGGTGCACCACATCGAGGGGCACCTCGCTTCCGCACGCCTCGGTCCGGAACCGCTCGCGTGCCCGTTTCTGGGGCTGGTCGTCTCCGGGGGGCACACGGCGCTCTACCGGATCGAGACGCTTGCCCGCATCGAGCTTCTCGGTCAGACGCGCGACGACGCGGCAGGGGAAGCGTTCGACAAGGTGGCGAAGCGGCTGGGGCTCGGGTATCCCGGCGGTCGGGAGATCGACCGGATCGCCCGGGAGGGAAGAAGGGAGGCGATCCAGTTCCCCCGGCCTCTCACAGGAGATCCCGGGCTCGACTTCAGCTTCTCCGGTCTCAAGACGGCCGTAGCACTCGAGGTCGATCGACGGGAGAGCGAAGGGGGGCTGGCACCCGGGGACGTGGCGGACATCGCGGCCTCCTTCCAGGAGGCGGTGGTCGACGTGCTGGTGCAGAAGACCCGGCGGGCCGTCGACTCAACCCGTCTCTCGCGGGTCGCCGTCGTCGGAGGGTTGGCAGCCAACCGCAGGCTGCGGGAGCGGATGGAGACCTTTGCTCGGGAGCGGGAGCTCGAGATCCGGTTTCCCGAGCCTCGTCTCTGCACGGATAACGCGGCAATGATCGCCGCGGTTGCGGACCGCATGCTGTCCGAGGGGGCGCGGGGCTCGTTCGGCCTGGAGGCTTTTTCCCGGATCCCCCTCGGTCGGATCGCTGGCGCGGAGGATTAGCCGCGCGGCGGCGCGGCACGATCCGGGGCATCCTGGCCCGACGCGGTCTCGCCCCGTCACGGGAGCGCGGTCAGAACTTCCTGCGCTCTCCGGAGCTGGCGCTCCGAATCGTCGAGGTGGTGGGGCTTCGCCCGGAAGATGCGGCTGTCGAGATCGGGCCGGGCCTCGGAGACCTCACGCGGGCCATCGCCCGGACCGCGCGTCGGACGGTCGCCCTCGAGGTTGATCGGGGACTCGTGGAGCTCCTCCGGGAGGAGGGCCTTCCCGAGTCGGTCGAGCTGCGCCACGCCGACGCCCTCCGGACCGACCTCGGCAGCATTGCCCGGGAGCTCAGCCCTCCGGTCGTCCTCCTGGGCAACCTCCCGTACGGGATAGCGGGGCGTCTCCTCGGGTCGCTCCTGGCGCCTAGAAACCCCTTCCGGCGTATGGGGCTCATGGTGCAGGCAGAGGTTGCCGATCGAATCCTCGCGGAACCCCGCTCTCGTCGGTACGGAGTGCTGTCGGTGTGGGCGTCACTCTGGACGCAAGCAAGCGTAGGTCTCAAGCTGGGGCCGGAGGTGTTCGAGCCCAGGCCGCGGGTGCGCTCTGCGCTCGTTCTCTTTGATCCGGTTCCCGGTCCCCCCGTTGAGGACGTGCCCCTGTTGAGGCGTCTCATTCGGGAGGCTTTCCAGCGCAGACGCAAGATGTTACGCGCAGCACTTCGAGGGGTTTATTCAGGAATTGACGAGGCCATGAACGAAGCGGAGATCGATCCAACCCGTCGGCCGGAGGCCTTGGAGCCGGGGGACTTCGTTCGCCTGGCCAACGCACTGGCCAGAAGGTCCGAGGGATCGTGATGGAGGGGCCGATTGAGCGGGGGGACAAGCGGCGCCACCTCCGAATCCCGGTGAAGGTCGAGCTGCAGGTGGGGGACCACTGGAGTCCGCCGGAGTGGGCGATCAACATCTCGTGCAGCGGAATGGGTCTTCAGTCCCGGGCCGCGCGGAAGCAAGACGAGCGCATCCGGCTCCGTCTCCGTCTATCCCCCGGGGATCCGATGATCGAGGCGGAGGCCGACGTCGTGTGGTGTACGGAGGAGACAGACCTCACGCCCGGGATGCACTACTTCGAGATGGGGCTGCGCTTCGTATCGCTCTCCGAAGAGGCC
>DAOUZG010000119.1 GCA_030665705.1 Deltaproteobacteria bacterium
CCCCGATCCCGAACTCCTGGACTTGGGTGTGCTCGTCTACGACCCGTCACGCCCGAATCCCCTCGGCGAGAACTGCACGCGGTTCGGAGGTGGACCGGACGCCGGCTGCACGAACCTCGAGATCCTCTCGGCCAACCTGGAGCGCATCCTGATCGTGGGCGAGCAGGTCGGAAGGGACGAGGTGGCCGATCCTCCGGAGTCGATCCAGGAGCTGGTCTCGATGCTGGATGCGGATGAGACCACGGATATCGGCTTTGACCCCATCGCCGGGCCCGACGGCATCTTCTGGGGGAGTGCCGATGCCGATCTCGAAGGAGAGGGTGACGGGTTCCGCGAGACGGGCGCAGCTCGGGTCGACCGCAATCTCAAGCCGAACTTCGCCATTGCAGGCGGGACCGATCTGAATTTCGATGGAAGGCTGACGCCAGACGAGCTCGATCCGAGCACGTGCGGTAACGCGAACTTCTGTTACCGAAACATTACCGTGGATATGGATCGCACGGGCGAGCTTCCGGAGTCTCTCGACGACCTGGAAGCTGCGAACGTCGTGTATGCGGATGCGAAGCCGGAGTTCATGATCGTCAGGAACAACGACACACCACTCCCTTCGACGTTTCCCGGGCTCGAATACATCCCGTTCAGGGAGCTCAGCACGACCCAGCAGGCGGAGTTGCTAGCGGCTGATGCGGACAATCCGTTCCTCTTTGATAACGATGGCGACGGGACGATGGACGAGCTCTACCTCCAGGAGGGTGTACGAGGCCAGATCAGCAGCGCCGATGACACGGACTGGGACGCCGACGGCCGTCCCGACATGGACTCGGATCAAGACGGGAAGCCCGACTGGTTCGACGACTTCACACCGGGTCCCATCTCGGACGACAACATCCTCTGCGGGAGCGGGATCCCTGGAGATCCGCTCCAGCAGGTGCTCCAGTACGAGTTCTTCGACACGAGCCAGGAATCGATGCTCGGGGATCTCTTCCCCGATTTCGGCGGACTACCGCCGCGCTCCCCCGTCTTCTGCCGCGGCCTCACGGGGCTGCTGGGTGTGACCGGTTTCACGCTCCCCCACAAGCGGGCAGGGGGCGACGGGGCCTTCGGGCGTCGCGACTTCCTCTGGCACGGCGGCCGGCAGGTGATGCTCGACTACCAGAAGAAGAACGTGTTCGGCCTGGGGCTCGACTGGGCGGAGGACCGCACCAAGTCGAGCTGGGGGCTCGAGTTCTCCTGGACCTCGGGAAAGCTCTTCGGCGACACCCTCTCCAAAGACCTCCAGCACCGATCCGACGAGTACGTGCTGTCCCTCTCGGTGGATCGCCCGACGTTCATTAACTTTTTGAACCCGAACCGGACCTTCTTCCTCAACTTCCAGATCTTCGTCAAGTACTTCTCGGACTACCACGGCGGGGACCGGCGGGGAATGTACGGGACCTCGGATGGCCCCTTCGACACCCGGTTCATCCTCTTCTTCTTCACCGGGTACTTCCAGGACCGCCTCACGCCTCGAGTGACGCTCGTGGTGGATCCGCCGACGTCGACAGGCGCCGTCCTCACTCAGCTGAGCTACCGGTTCACCGATCGCTTCTCCTCGACGGTGGGGCTGAACCACTTCTTCGGACACGTCAGCCAGACCCAGGCCCCGTTCTTCCCGATCTCGCTTTTGACGGGCCCGGACACCACGGCGGAGACGCTCCGGGGGATTGCTCCTGCGCGAAACCGGGACGAGATGTTCGTGATCGTTCGGTGGACCTTCTAGGCTGAGCCCCTACCCCGGAGTGGGGACCGGGAGTGAACAATGCGCCCTCTGGCAGTAAGCTGGGGGGCGCGCGTCGTTTGACGGCGGAGGGGATCACAGGATGCCGCTGAGAATCGCCGTTCTGCTCTCGGGGTCGGGGACGACCCTCCAGAACCTGATTGACCGCATCGAGAAGGGCCAGCTCGGGGGGGTCGAGGTGACGGCGGTCGTCTCCTCCAAGCCGAGTGCCTTCGGCCTCGAGCGGGCGCGCCGTCACGGCATCCCGGGCCACGCCGTCGACCGGCGGGCCTACCGGGATGCGCATGCCTTCAACAACGCGCTCCACCGCGTGCTCGAGGGCTGCAACCCGGATCTCCTCGTGCTGGCGGGATTTCTCTCCATGCTGGAGCTTCGTGAGCGGTACGTGGGCCGGGCCATGAACATCCACCCCGCGCTCATCCCCGCCTTTTCGGGGAAGGGCTTCTACGGTGAGCGGGTGCACAAGGCCGTCCTCGACTACGGGGTGAGGCTGACCGGCGTCACGGTCCACTTTCTCGACGAGGAGTACGACACCGGCCCAATCATCCTGCAGGAGACGGTGCCGGTGCTGGACGACGACACGCCGGAGACGCTTGCCCGTCGGGTTCAGGAAAAGGAGCGGGAGCTCTTCCCCCGGGCGATCCAGCTATTTGCCGATGGACGGCTTCGAATCGAGGGCCGCAGGGTTCGAATCCTCCCGACCGAGCCCTGACCCGGGTTTCTCACTGCGTTGGCTAAGCCCGAAACGCCTGTAGAATCGAGCCCCTCAGGCCGAGATCTGCGCTCGGCAGCTCGCTGGGATGGGTGAAATTTCACCCACTTCCGCCGCCGGCAACGCCATGCGCAACACTCTGTTCTCCGGAGCGGTCACCGCCTAAGGTGCCCGAGGAACCGCGCCGATCGACCGAGAAGAGCATGCTTGAGAATCCCGAACACGACCGAGCCGGGGCCCGGGTCCTGGTGGTAGACGACGATCGCTTGATCCGGGAGATGACCCGGGACGCGCTCACGCGCGAGGGGTTCCACGTCGAGGTGGCGGCGTCCGGGACCGAGGCGCTGGGCGTCCTCGAGCGGAGCGGCCCCTTCGACGTCGTGCTGACGGATCTGTCCATGCCGGAGATGGACGGCCTGGAGCTGATGGAGAAGATCAAACGGGCCCAGCCGGGCACAGATGTGATCGTTCTAACCGGCTACGCCTCGCTCGAGAGCGCGCTCCAGGCGCTGAGACTCGGGGCCGCGGACTATCTCCGGAAGCCTGTGGAGGGGCCCGAGATCGTCTACGGCGTCAAGCGGACGATCCTTCGTCGGAGCCTGGTGACGGAGAACGAGTCCCTGCGGGGTTGGCTTCAGGCGTTCGAGTCCTCGCGCATCCTGACCTCGAGCCTGGAGACCCAGGACATCCTTCCGTTGGCGATGGACATTCTGCTGCAGCTTCTGCGGCGCGAGCGCGCGATCGGACGAATCATTTACGGAGACCCCCGGTTGCAGGACGGCCTGTGCGTCCGCGGCTTCTCCACGGAGGCCGCCCGCCGGATCCGCGATCGGGTCCATGCCGGGAAGCTCTTCGATTCGCCCACGGCCGAGCGCCCGGTCCGGGAGGCGACCGAAGGGCTCCGAGGGGTGATTCCCTCGCTGGAGATCGACGACGAGCTGCTGCTTTTGCCCATCCGACTCACCGGGCAGCCCATCGGAGGGATCTGGATCTTCTCGGGAGGGCAACCCTTCCGCGACGACGAGATCGAACGAGCGCGGCTGGTGGTTGCCCAGGCCGAGCTGGCGCTCGTCAACGCGGAGAAGTTTTTGCAGGCCCGCGAGCGCGCGTTTGTCGATGACGTCACCGACCTCTACAACGCGCGCTACCTTCTTGCGGCACTCGATCGCGAGGTGAGCCGCGCCCACCGTTACGGGCTGGAAGTCAGCGTGCTGTTCCTGGACCTGGACCACTTCAAGCACGTGAACGACCGTTACGGACACCTCGTGGGATCGGGCGTCTTGCGAGAGCTCGGCAAGGTTTTGCAGGGCTGCGTTCGGAGCATCGATACCGTGGGACGCTACGGTGGGGATGAGTTCGCCGTTCTGCTCGTGGACACGGGAATCTCCGGGGCCCTGCAGGTAGCCCAGCGGGTCCGTCGCACCGTAGCGGCCTCGACCTTCCACGGAGAGCGGGGCCTCGAGCTTCGCCTGACCCTGAGCGGCGGAGCCGCCACGTATCCGATCCACGGGAGGAGCTGGCAGGAACTCCTTGACCGCTCCGACAAGGCGATGTACCTGGCGAAAGCCCTCGGGCGAGACCGAATCTGCTCGGCGGACGACCTTCGCGGGGTCGCTTCCACATCCGGTACGCCTTGAGTCCTTTGACCCCCGTCGGACGGATCGCTAGCTTACGCGCCACTCGGGGTGGCGAAATCGGCGAACGACCTTCGCGCTGACCCCCAGCCACGCGCTCCGTTCTAACCACCCGAAGCGACGATCGTCGGAGGCAAAGCTCGTGCGTCTAGATATTCTCGGGAACCTGCGGCGCACGCACTACTGTGGGACCCTCCGGTCGGAGCACGTGGGACAGGACGTGGTGCTGTGTGGATGGGTTCACCGACGGCGCGACCACGGCGGCGTCATCTTCATCGATCTGCGTGACCGCACCGGCCTGGCGCAGGTGGTGTTCAGGCCCGACACCACGCCCGAGGCGCACGAGCGCGCCGAGCAGGTGCGCTCCGAGTACGTGCTCGCCGTACGGGGTCGGGTCGAGTCCCGCGGGCCCGATGCCACGAACCCGAACCTCCCGACCGGGGAGGTGGAAGTGGTCGCGGCCGAGCTCCGGATCCTCAATACGGCTACCACGCCTCCGTTTCCCATCGAGGACGAGGTAGAGATCGATGAGTCGGTCCGTCTCCGCAACCGGATCCACGACCTGCGTCGCCCGGTCATGCAGAACCGGCTCGAGCTGCGTCACCGACTGTTCCAGTCCGTCCGGGGAGCCTTGACCGACCAGGGCCTTCTGGAGATCGAGACGCCCATGCTCGCACGGGCGACGCCCGAGGGCGCGCGGGATTTCCTCGTACCGTGCCGACTTCAACCCGGCACGTTCTACGCGCTACCGCAGTCCCCGCAGATTCTGAAGCAGCTGCTGATGGTTGCGGGGTTCGAGGGGTACTTTCAGCTCGCTCGGTGCTTTCGGGACGAGGATCTCCGCGCAGACCGTCAGCCCGAGTTCACACAGATCGATCTGGAGCTGGCGTTTGTCGGGGTGGACGGCGTGCTCGCCGTTCTGGAGGAGACCACCGTTCGGGCGTTTCGCGACGTCATCGGGGTCGAGCTGCCGCGCCCGTTTCCCCGCTTGGGTTTCCACGACATCATGGCGCGGTACGGAACGGACAAGCCGGACACCCGCATCCAGCTCGAGCTGGTGGACCTGACCGACGTGTTTGCGAAGAGCGGATACGGGGTGTTCGCCCGTGCGGTCGACGCGGGCGGTGTGATCCGTGCGCTCCCCGTACCCCAGGCGCAGGCGATCTCACGATCGGAGCTCGACCGCCTCGTCGAGGAGAGTCGCACCTGGGGCGCCCAGGGGCTCGGGTGGGTCCGGTGGACAGAGGACGGCAAGTGGCAATCGCCCATGGCGAAGTATCTCTCCGATACCGAGCGGGAGAAGATCGTCGAGCGAACCTCGGCCGGCCCGGGCCATCTCGTCTTCTTCGTGGCAGATCGCGAGAACGTTGCCTGCGAGGTGCTGTCGAAGCTGCGGATTCATCTCGGCGAGCGGCTCGGATGCATGGACGGCCGTGAGTGGGATCCCTTCTTCGTGCTGGATTTTCCACTGTTCGAGTTGGACGAGCGAGGAGCGACGGTCCCGATGCACATGCCGTTCGTGGCTCCCGCCGAGGAGGACCTGGATCTGCTCGACACCGAGCCGCTCCGCGTCCGTTCCACCCACTACGATCTTGTCCTCAACGGAGTGGAATTGGGCTCGGGGAGTCTCCGGAACCACCGCTCCGATGTGCAGATGCGGATCTTTTCGGCTCTGGGCTACTCGGAGGAGGAGGCGCGACGCCGCTTCGGATTCATGCTCGACGCCCTGGCCACGGGCGCTCCGCCACATGGGGGTTTTGCGTTCGGCTTCGACCGCATGACGCTCTTGATGACCGGGGGTCAGAGCCTGCGCGACGTGCTTGCCTTCCCGAAGACCCAGCGCGGCCAGGATGTCTTTCTACAGGCTCCAAGCTCCGTTGATACGGAACAGCTCAACGAGCTAGGGCTCCGACTCCGCCGGGAGCCCGGTGGAGGAGGCGAATGACACTCAAGAGTGTCTTCGCCGGATTCCTGCTCCTCGGGGCGTCCGGAGCTACCGACACCCTGGTGCACATCGTGGAGCCCGGCGAGACGCTCTGGTCGATTGCTGCGCAGCCCGATGTCTATGCCGACCCGTACCTCTGGCCGCTGATCTACAAGTTCAACCGGGACCAGATCCAGGATCCTTCGCGTATCTACCC